>JAFKLU010000289.1 GCA_017304105.1 Sphingomonadales bacterium | reverse complement strand
GCGAGCTGCTTCTTGAGCTCGCTATTCTCCTTGTAGAGAGCCATGATCGAGCCGAATGGCCCGCGCAGATAGTGGCCGAGCACCGGCAGGCTCTCCGGCGTCTTGCCGGCCTTCGCGGCGAGCAGCGCCACGATCCCATCCGAATCCGCGATGAACTTGCCCGGCTCCATCTCCGCGGCGGGGAAGGTGACCTTCTCGAAATGCGGCGCGAGCGTAGCGCGGATATCGGCTTCCTCCGCGTCACCGGGCACGAAGTCCCGGATGGTTACCTGATCGGCAAGCCCGGTTTCCACCAGCGCCACGCGGACCTTGAAGCAGAACGGGCATTTGTCCTTGAGGTAGATGGTGGGCTTGAACTCGGCCATGGAACTCTCCTTGCGCTGTGGCTTTTCTTTCAAGCCATCATGGAACAAGGCGCGACGGTATGACAAGCTGGCATCGCCGCGCCATGCCTTTTCCGACGCGGATGGCGCCCTGCTGCCAAGGAGACCCGCATGACCGCGCTTGCCGAAATTCCGCTCAAGACCATCAAGGGGGCGGATGCCTCGCTGGCCGACTATGCCGGCAAGGTGCTGCTCGTGGTCAACGTCGCCTCCCAATGCGGTCTGACGCCGCAATATGAGGGGCTGGAGAAGCTCTACCGCGATTTCCGGGACGAGGGGCTGGTGGTGCTCGGCTTCCCCGCCAATGATTTTGCCGGGCAGGAGCCGGGCAGCAACGAGGAAATCGAGCGCTTCTGCACCACCAATTTCGGCGTCGATTTCCCCATGTTCGAGAAGATCACGGTGAAGGGCGAGGGCAAGCACCCGCTCTATGCCGCGCTGATCGCGCAGTCGGACGAGCCGGGGGCAGAGGTGCAGTGGAATTTCGAAAAGTTCCTGATCGGTCGCGACGGTCATGTGCTGCGCCGCTTCTCCCCGCGCACGACGCCGGATGATCCTGAACTCGTGGCCGCGATCAGGGCGGCGCTCTCGGGTTCCGCAGCCGCGGGCTGAGCGGCCAGCCTCGGGCAGCAGGCCAATCATCGGTGGCTTTCGCTGCGGCGCGGAGTGGACTATTGGCGGGCGCATGACCGACATTCCCGCCTGCCAGCTTTATCTCATCTCTCCGCCCAGCATCGACACGGGCTTCGTCGACAAGCTCAGGGACGCCTTTGATGGCGGCCCGGTCGCGGCCTTCCAGCTTCGGCTCAAGGGCCTGAGCGAGCATGAGATCGCCGACCTTGCCGCGCCGCTGCAGGCGCTGTGCGCCGAGCGGGACGTCGCCTTCATCATCAATGACAGCATCGCGCTGGCCAAGCGTTTGGGCGCCGATGGCGTGCATCTGGGGCAGGGCGATGGCGATCCGGCGGAGGCGCGGCGGGTGCTGGGGCCTCAGGCGCAGATCGGCGTCACCTGCCATGCGAGCCGCCATCTGGCCATGGAAGCTGGGGAGGCCGGCGCGGACTATGTGGCTTTCGGCGCCTTCTTCCCGACGAAGACCAAGCAAGTGGAGCATCACGCCGAGCCGGATATCCTGCGCTGGTGGTCCAGCCTGTTCGAGCTGCCCTGCGTGGCGATCGGCGGGATCACCGCGGAGAATGCCGCGCCGCTGGTGGAAGCGGGCGCGGATTTCCTCGCGGTAAGCGGCGCGGTGTGGAGCCCTCCGGGCGGGCCGGGCGCGGGCGTGGCGGCTTTCGCGCCTGCGCTCGCCACCCCACGCGCGGAGTGAGCTAGGCGCCGTTCTCGAACATCGAGTTCGGGTTTACCGGCTTCTCGGGGATTTGCTGCAACACATCCCAGTGCTCGACGATCTTGCCATCGGCGATGCGGAAGATGTCGCACACCGCAAAGCCGGGGTCGCCGGGCCAGCGGACCACATGCTGATGCGTGATGACGTGATCGTCCTCCGCGAAGACGCGGTAGATCTTCTGCGTGGCCTGCGGGCTCTCGACGCGAACGAAATCGAGCCAGCGCTTGAGCGCGTCGCGGCCGGGCTCGGCAAGGGAGCTGTGCTGGAGATAATCCTCGGCGATGAAGTCATCGACGAGGCTGCTGTCCATGGGGATCAGCACCTTGTTGAACAGATCCAGCACGAGCTGGACATTGGCCTCCTCCTGCGCGGTGCGCGCCATGCTTCTCTCCTCGCCTTGTTTCCACCGGTGCTAGGGCGGGGGATGGGACGCGGCAAGAGCGCAGCCTGCCGGCTTGGGCTTGCCGATCCGCGCCAAGACGAGTAGAGGCCCCTCCGGCTCTTTCCACAAATTCAAGACAGACAGGCGATCGTCATGAAGATCAGCGGCGTGGACATCCGTCCCGGTAACAATATCGAGTATGAGGGCGGCCTCTGGCGCGCCGTGAAGATTCAGCACACCCAGCCCGGCAAGGGCGGCGCCTATATGCAGGTGGAGCTCAAGAACCTCATCGACGGCCGCAAGAACAATGTGCGCTTCCGCTCCGCCGAGACGGTCGAGCGCATCCGGCTCGATACCAAGGATTTCCAGTATCTCTATGCCGAGGGCGACATGCTCGTCTTCATGGACACCGAGACCTACGACCAGATCAACCTGCCGGCCGATCTCGTGGGCGATGCCGCTGCCTTCCTGCAGGACGGCATGATGGTCACGCTCGAAATGTATGACGAGCGCCCGATCAGCGTGGCGCTGCCCGAGACGGTCGAGGCGACCGTGGTCGAGGCCGATGCGGTGGTGAAGGGCCAGACGGCTTCGGCCAGCTACAAGCCCGCGATCCTCGACAATGGCGTGCGCGTCATGGTGCCGCCGCACATCACGACGGGCACGCGCATCGTCGTCGATGTCTATGAGCGCGAATATGTGAAGCGCGCCGACTGATGGCTCGCTTCCGGCCTGTCCTGACACTCGGGCTCGCGGCGCTGGCGCTGCTGCCGTGCGTCGCCCATGCTCAGGCCCGGAAGCAGGCGCCCGCCGCGGGGCCCAAGCCGCCGACCAAGGCGCAGTTGCAGCAGGCGGCCAACAACTTCAGCGTGCTGATGGGCGCGCTCAACTCGGACAAGATCCCGCCGCCTGTGAAGAACGTGCTGTTCGTCTGCGTCTATGCCAATCCGTTCTCGAAGATCAACGAGGGGACGGAGAAGGTGCTGACGCAGCGGAAGGTCGCGCGGAACGCGGACAATATCGCGGGCGCCATGGCGGCGGTTTGCGGCCTGAAGCCGGAAATGCTGAATCAGGCCGCCCCGAAGAAGTAACAACTTGAGGAACGCTCCTTCGCGCGAAGGAGCATGGAGCATCGATGGTATCCCATTCAGGCCTTTTGACCGTGATCGAGCGCGCTGCCCGCAAGGTGGCGCCGCAGCTTCGCCGCGATTTCGGCGAGGTCCAGCACCTGCAGGTGAGCCGCAAGGGCCCGGCCGACTTCGTGTCGATCGCTGACAAGAAGGCTGAGGACACGCTGGTCGCCGAACTGCGCAAGACGCGTCCCGACTGGGGCTTCCTGCTTGAGGAAGGCGGCGAGATCGAAGGCGATCCGACGAAGCCGCGCTGGGTGATCGATCCGCTCGATGGCACCACCAATTTCCTGCACGGCATTCCCCATTTCGCCATCTCGATCGCGGTGCAGGAGCCGCATCGCAGCGGCAAGGGCTGGGGGGAGGTGACCACCGGCCTCATCTACCAGCCGATCACAGACGAGACCTATTGGGCCGAGAAGTCGCGCGGCGCCTGGCGCCACGACCAGCGGCTGCGCGTTTCCGCCCGGCGGGACTTGAGCGAAGCGCTGGTTGCCACCGGCATTCCGTTCCTTGGCCATGGCGACCTTGGGCAGTGGGCGCGCATCTTTGGCGCAATCGGTCCCTCCGTGGCCGGCGTGCGCCGCTTCGGCGCCGCGACGCTGGATCTCGCCTGGGTGGCTGCAGGCCGTTATGACGGCTTCTGGGAAGCGGGCCTCAAACCCTGGGACGTGCAGGCCGGCATTCTGATGGTGCGTGAGGCGGGCGGTTTCGTGACCGACTTCCGCGGTGGCTCGGAGCCGGTCGAGCGCCGCGAGATCCTCGCCGCCAATGATGTGATCCACAGCAAGCTGCACAAGCTGCTCGCCGGTTCCTTGCGGAACGCCTGACCGATGCGCCGGCGGATCGGCCTCTTTGCGCTGATCCTGCTGACGGGTGGACCGTCGCTCGCTCAGAGCGCGACGCTCCCGCCACCCGGCATGAGCGCCGCGCAGACGCGCACGCGGCTCGCCGTGGCGATCGAGAAGAAGGACACACCCGAAGTCGTCGCCGCCGCCCAATTGCTGGCGCTGATGGGGGCGGGCCTCGCCGAGGCGAGTCAGGCGACGCTGGCACCGTTCCTCTCCGCCGAACAGCAGCAGGACCTGCGCGACCGCTTCGCCGGGAATGTTCAGCCGATCGCCGCGAGCAGCATCTTCGCGCAGGTTCCGGTCGAGCACCGTCTCGTCGAGGGCATCGCCCATGATCCCAGGACCGGCCGGCTGTTCGTCGGGACGGTGGTCGACGGCGAGTTGCTGGTCGGCGGCGGCCTTGGCTGGCGCGCCATCCAGCTGCCGAAGGGATTGGGCGGGCTGTTCGGAATGCGTGTCGATGCCGCGCGCCGGCGATTGTGGATCGCCAATGGCACCGCCGATCCGGTGAGGGACAAAAGTTCCATCACGCCCGGTCTGCTGGAGATTGATCTCGATAAGCTGGCGGTTGTCGATCACAAGGCGATGCCGGCGGGTGCGCAAGGC
>JAFKLU010000288.1 GCA_017304105.1 Sphingomonadales bacterium | reverse complement strand
CCGGGCCATGTCTATGCCAATGTCCGCCAGCCTCCGGTCTCGACCCTCAACCTTGCCCACATGATCCCGCTCTCGGCGGTCTGGGCCGGGCCGGAATGGGATGCGCACTTCCGGGCGCCGCCGCTGTTCTATGCCCGGACCGAAGGGTCGACCCCGTTCCGCTTCGCGCTCCATGTCGGCGATGTCGGTCATACGCTGATCGTCGGGCCGACCGGGGCCGGCAAATCCGTGCTGCTCGCGCTGATGGCCCTGCAGTTCCGGCGCTATGATCGCTCGCGGATCTTCGCCTTCGATTTCGGCGGCTCGATCCGGGCGGCGGCCCTTGCCTGCGGCGGTGACTGGCAGGATCTTGGCACCAGCCTTGCCGGCGACGGGGCTGGCGCCGTCATGCTGCAGCCGCTCGCGCGGATCGATGAGCCTGCCGAGCGGAACTGGGCCGCCGAATGGCTCCACGCGATCCTCGCCGCCGAGGGTGTGGCCGTCGATCCAGCGACCAAGGAACATCTCTGGTCCGCCCTGACCTCGCTTGGCACAGCGCCGGTTGCCGAGCGCACGCTCACCGGCCTTGCCGTGCTCCTCCAGTCGCAGACGCTCAAGCAGGCACTCGCCCCCTATTGCATCGGCGGGCCATTCGGGCGGCTGCTCGATGCTGAAACCGAGCAGCTGGGCGGGGGCAAGTTCCAGGCCTTCGAGACCGAGGGCCTGACTGGTTCGGCTGCCGCACCCGCCGTGCTCTCCTACCTCTTCCACCGGATCGAAGGCCGCCTGGATGGCTCGCCGACCCTGATCATCATCGATGAGGGCTGGCTGGTCCTCGACAGTCCGGCCTTTGCTGCGCAGCTGCGCGAGTGGCTGAAAACGCTGCGCAAGAAGAACGCCAGCGTCGTCTTTGCGACCCAGAGCCTCGCCGACATCGAGTCCTCGGCGATTGCGCCCGCGATCATCGAAAGCTGCCCGACCCGCATCTTCCTGCCCAACGAACGGGCGGTCGAGCCGCAGATCCTGTCGGTCTATCGCCGCTTCGGCCTCAACGACCGGCAGATCGAGATCATCGCGCGCGCTGCCCCGAAGCGGGACTATTACTGCCAGTCGGCCCGCGGCAACCGCCTGTTCGAGCTGGGTCTGGGCGAGGTTGCTCTCGCCTTTGCCGCCGCCTCCTCGAAGACCGACCAGCTGGCGATCAGCGAACTGACCGAGGCCCATGGCACCGCCGGCTTCGCCCGGGCCTGGCTGCGTCATCGCGGTCTTCCCTGGGCCGCCGACATGCTCCCTCCCGATCCCGTCCCCCCCGCCCACGGCAGCGATGTGGCTGTGGGCCAACCCAAGGAGTAGTGCCCATGAAACCGACCCCCAAACCGCCCGCCTTGCGCCAGATGCTCAGCTTTGGCGCTGCGGCGCTGTCACTGAGCGTGACGGCGATCATCCCCATCCCGGCCTATGCCCAGTTCGGGTTCGGCGGGATCGTCTACGATCCCACCAACTACGCCCAGAACGTGCTGACCGCTGCCCGCACGCTCGAACAGATCAACAATCAGATCCGTTCATTGCAGAACCAGGCGACTTCGCTGATCAACGAGGCGCGCAATCTGCAAAGCCTGCCGCTGACCATGCTCGAGCCGATCCAGCAGCAGATCCGGCAGACCCAGCAGCTGCTCAGCAAGGCCCAGGGTATCGCTTATGATGTCCAGGCAATCGAGCGCGAGTTCGCCCGCAACTATTCGCCTGCCAGCCTGACCGGTTCGCAGCGCGACATGGTTCGCGGCGCGGAGGACCGCTGGCGCACCAGCGTCGGCGCCTTCGAGGACGCCCTCAAGGTTCAGGCCGGCGCGGTGCAGAACCTCGACGGCTCCCGCACCGCTGTGCAAAGCCTCGTGACGGCAAGCCAGTCGGCGACCGGCGCGCTGCAGGCCGTTCAGGCCGGCAACCAGTTGCTCGCGCTCCAGTCGCAGCAGCTCGGCGATCTGATCGCGACCATGGCGGCCATGAACCGGGCCCAGGCGCTCGATGCCGCCAATGAAGCCACCGCCAAGGCGCAGGCCCGCGAGCAGCTGCGCCGCTTCATGGCCCCGGGGCGCGGCTACGTGCCCGTCGGCGCGAAGCTCTATCGGGACTGAGCGCCATGGACACCAAGCTCTTCGCGCGGATCGCAGCCGGGGCCTTTGTCGCCGTCGCGCTGACCATGACCGTGCTGACCCTGCGCGAAGAGCGCGAGGTGGTGCAGTCCGAGGTGGTGACAATCCACGAACCGGACAGCGACCCGCTGCCCGGTCAACTCAAGGCCTGCGCCGCCATGGGCGAGCTGGCGCTGTCGGCGCCCGACTGCCGCGCAGCCTGGGCCGAGCAGCGGCAAAGGTTCCTCGGGATCGAACCAGGGGAGGCGTCATCTGCGGCTGAGCCTGAGCAGTCGCCCTCGGATATCCCGCCAGCAGTGGAGCAGTGACATGGGTGGGACTGGCGTCGTCGACCGCTTCCTCGACATCTTCTCGCGCTACATCGATTCCGGCTTCGGCCTCCTGTCGGGCGAGGTCGCCTTCATCGCGACCACACTGATCGTCATCGATGTGACGCTCGCCGCGCTGTTCTGGACCTGGGGCGAGCAGGACGACGTCATCGCCCGCCTGGTCAAGAAGACCCTGTTCGTCGGAATCTTCGCCTACATCATCGGCAACTGGAACAACCTCGCCCGGATCGTCTTCGAAAGCTTCGCCGGGCTCGGCCTCAAGGCCAGCGGCACCGGCTTTTCGGCAGGCGAACTGCTCCAGCCCGGCCGCGTCGCCCAGGTCGGGCTCGATGCCGCGCGGCCTCTGATCGAGGCGATCTCGGACCTCATGGGCTTCGTCAGCTTCTTCGAGAACTTCCTGCAGATCGTCATCCTGCTGGTCGCCTGGGCGCTGGTCGTGATCGCCTTCTTCATTCTCTCGATCCAGCTGTTCGTCACCCTCATCGAGTTCAAGCTGACCACGCTCGCGGGTTTCGTCCTCATTCCCTTCGGCCTGTTCGGCAAGACTGCCTTCTTGGCCGAACGCGTGCTCGGCAACGTGGTCTCGAGCGGCATCAAGGTGCTGGTCCTGGCGGTCATCGTCGGCATCGGCTCGACCATTTTCAGTGAATTCACCAGCGCCATTCCGGCCGAGCCGACCATCGAGGATGCACTCTCGATCGTGCTGGCGAGCCTGACCCTCCTCGGGCTCGGCATTTTCGGACCTGGCATTGCCAACGGCATTGTCGCGGGAGGCCCGCAGCTGGGGGCAGGTGCCGCCGCAGGAACCGCGCTCATGGCGGGTGGAGCCGCTGCCGGCGCAGTTGCCGGAGCGAAACTTGCCGGCGGTGCGGTCGCCAGTGCCGCCTCCAGCGTTGCCCACGGCACCTCTCGTGCCGCCGGCGGCGCCACGACTGCCTATGCCATGGGTTCTGCCGGGAAGAGCGGCGCTGCCGCTATCGGTTCGGGCGCGGCGGCTGTCGGTGATGCCGCCTTGGGTGCGGCCACCTCGCCGCTGCGCAAGGCCGGCGAAAGCCTCCAGCAATCGTTCCGCGAGGGCGGGCGGTCCGCCATCGCCAACACCGGCGGCACGATCACGCCCAGTCTCGACACCCCGGCTCCCGACACCCCGGCTCCGCCCACTGCGGAGGCAGGTCAGCCGGCCTGGGCCCGGACGATGAAGAACCGGCAGACCCTCGCGCAAGGCGCCACCATCGCCGCCCACACGCTCAAGGCTGGCGACAGCAGCGGTGCGGGCGCTTCGATCGACACCTCGGAAAAGGACTGACGCATGTTCCGACGCCCCACCATTCGTTACGGCAGGACTCCCGAACCCGAAACGCCCTACCAGCGCGCCGCCCAGGTCTGGGATGACCGGATCGGTTCGGCCCGCGTCCAGGCCCGCAGCTGGCGGCTCGCCTTCTTCGGCACGCTGGGCCTGTCGACCTGCCTGACCGCCGGGATCATCTGGCAGGGCGCACGCGGCAGCATTGTCCCCTGGGTGGTCGAGGTCGACAAATTGGGCGAAGCCCAGGCCGTGGCCCCTGCCGACGCCGGCTTTGCACCATCCGATCCGCAGATCGCCTTCCACCTCGCGCGCTTCATCGAGCAGGTCCGCAGCATCCCCGACGATCCGATCGTCGTGCGCCAGAACTGGCTCCGGGCCTATGACTTCGCGACCGACAAGGGTGCCCTCGCGCTCAACGACTATGCCCGGACCAACGACCCCTTCGCCGCCATCGGCCGCGAACAGGTCGGCGCCGATGTCACGAGCGTGATCCGGGCATCGCCGACCAGCTTCCGCGTCGCCTGGGTCGAGCGGCGTTACCGCGACGGCAGTCTCGCCGAGACAAGTCGCTGGACCGCGATCCTGACCACCGTCGTCCAGCCTCCGCGCACGCCTGATGCCCTGCGCAAGAACCCGCTCGGCATTTTCGTCAACGCCATCAACTGGTCGAAGGAACTCGGATCATGATCAGCCGGACCTGGTGCGCGCCGCGCGCCCTGACCCTCGCTATTGCAAGCTCGAGCCTCGTGCTCGCCATTCCCCTGCAGGCCCGGGAACACGCAGTGAACCCGCCTGCCGCGCCTGCGGCGGTCAGCGAGACGCCGCAGGCGCCTTCATCGCGCTCCAGTGTGGTGGCGATTCCCGTACCGCTGCCGCTTCCCGGCCAGCTCAAGAGCTTACCGCAGGCGGAGCCCCCCGCCGCGGGCCGCTCCCGCCCGTC
>JAFKLU010000287.1 GCA_017304105.1 Sphingomonadales bacterium | reverse complement strand
TGATGGCAGCGAGCTGTGGGTGACGACGCATCCTTCCTATCTGCTGCGGCTGCGCGACGAGCCCCGGGAGATCGAGCAGGAGCGCTTCCGGGCGGATCTTGCCGCCGTCGCGGAGCGGCTGGCCGGGCTTCAGGATTGAGGTGCGGAGCGTCAGCGGGTGGAGAGGGTTTCGATCCGGCCGTCTTCGAGACGCAACGCCGTCAACACGCCTGTTTCGTAAACGCCCGTATCGATGCCGATGCGATGGGGAAGCAAAGTCGGCTGATCGCTCGTCCAGCTATGGCCATGAACGATGATGCGCTCGAACGGCTTTGCGACGTCAATGAAGCCCTCGCGGATCCAAAGCAGGTCCTCCTGAGACTGGTCCGCGAGCGGCACGCCGGGCCTTACGCCGGCATGGACGAAGGCGTAATCTCCGAGGCCCACCATCAGCTCAAGGCTCTCAAGAAAACGCAGATGCGCAACCGGCATCCGTTCAAGAAGATCGTCGCGAGCGGCGATGTGGCGCTCCGCGTCATCATCGGCTGAGGGCGGCGTGACGTCGTAGGACCGCAGCGTCTCGGAGCCGCCGAAACGCATCCAGACCTTCGCCGCGGCGGGGTCGGCGATATAGGCGAGCATCACTTCCTCATGATTGCCCTTGAGAAAATGTGCATGGAAGGGGCCGTGGCGTTTCAACCAGCAGAGCGCGTCCAATACTTGGGATGAGTCCGGGCCTCGATCCACGTAATCGCCGCAGAAGATGAGGCTGGCAGTTCTGCCGGCGGCATGAGCCCCCGCGTCCCGCGCGATCATGGCCAGGAGCTGCCGGAGAGCATCATAGCAGCCATGAATGTCGCCAATGGCATAGACCAGCTGCCCATCCACCTTTCCCGAAGGCCGGCTTACGTCCATGTCTGCGTGTCGCGCGGGTGCATGGGATGCCATCAAAGCCTCGTGCGCTCGTCGTCGAGTTGTCGCGCCATCCGCCCCAGCGTCTCGGTAACATGGTGCGGATCGGACTCCGCCTGTTTCAGCAGGCGCGCCCAGCGGCGGCGGTAGGATCGCAACATCCCCGGATCGACGCCCGCGCCGATCGCGCGGGCATAAGCGTGGCGCAGTTCCTGATCGGCATCGGCGAGCTGGCCGTGCATGCATCGGTAGCGAGCGGACGGGCTCAGGCCGACGCAGCTCGCCTCCCCGGATGAGCGCGCAGCAGGAATGACGTTTCGCTTTGTAGCCAGCCGCATGGGCGGAGGCGACGCAGCGATCGGGTTCGAATGGCGGTGTTTTACTTTAGCAAGCGGGGCAGGCGTGGGCCTCTCTTCAGCCGTGGGCACCGGGGTGGGTGGAGCGGGGCGCGCGGGCACTTCAACCGATGTCTTTGCCAGCATCGCCTGGGGCGTTGGCATGGGGAGAGGCGCGGTAGCGTGCGGGGTGTCGCGGGTCGCTGCGCCGCCCGACAAAGGCAGCTGTGTCGCGAGCAGCCACACTGCGCCACAGGCGATCATGACGCCCCCAGATGCAAGCGCGGCTAAGCGGTAAGGGCGTGGGGGCCTCCGGGCCGAAACCCGCATTGCCACCACGGCATCTGCGCTGCGTCGACGGAGCTGTGCCTGCGCGAACTCATCGCTGCCGAAGATGTTCTCCATGTCTCTGAATGCGCGCAACGCACGAATGCCTCTTTCCGGCGGATCCGTGGCTGTGCCGATAGATCCTCCTTCGTCCACGCAATGCGTCCGGTCGTGCATTGTTCTGTTGCCCCTCGGTGCAGCAACCCTTTTGCCGCCTTGCGGCAAACGAAGGGGCAGCGAATGCGTTCCGTAGCGGGTAGGCAGCTCGGCGTTCGAATGTGGCGTCTTTTTCCCAAAAAGTTAGAAAACTCGGGAACTTGATGCCCACTTCGGAATTGGAATTGCGCACCAGTTCGCGCTAGCGCACGATGGGCAGTGGGGGCATGGCGGTTGGACGTCCAAAAGACAGAAGTAAAATCCTCGGTCCATCGCGGCGACATGAGCGCCGAGGTGCAGGCCTTCAACTGGTCCCAGACGCCTCTTGGGGCGATGGAGGATTGGCCGGACACGCTTAGGACCACCACAGCTCTGGTCATGAAGTCCGGCTTTCCCCAAGCGATTGTCTGGGGCGATTCCCTCACCACCATCTATAATTCCGCCTTCGCGCGGCTTCTTGGAAGCAAGCCTCTGCCGCTCGGTAAGCCGTTCGATGAGATCTGGAGCGAAGCCTGGGATTCCATCGAGCCCATCTACCGCAGGGCGATGGCGGGTGAGACCACCTACATCGAGAATTTCCCCCTGATCGTCGAGCGGGGGGATGGCCCTGAACAGGCTTATTTCACCTTCTGCTACAGTCCCATAGCAGATAAAGACGGCAAGATCGTGGGTATGCTCGATACGGTGGTCGAGACCACCGCGACGGTTCTGGCCAGCAGACAGCGCGATCTTCTGAACTTCCTCGATACTCTGACGCGCGCCCTGCACCCGGCCAGCGAGCCGACGGAGATCATGGCGATAACGACCCGGCTCGTGGCGGAGCATCTCGGCGTCGCGAACTGCGCCTATGCGGACATGGACGCGGATCAGGACGGCTTCACCGTCCGGGGCGATTGGGCGCAACCCGGCACGCGGAGCATCGTCGGCCATTATCGCCTGGCTGATTTCGGCAAGCTCGCCGTCGAGAAATTGACTGACGGCAAGCCATTGATAATTTGTGATAATGGTTCCGAACTCGCGCCTGAGGAAGCCGCGGCTTTTCGCGCAATCGGTGTCGCCGCCACGATTTGCATGCCTCTGATCAAGCACGGCCGTCTGACCGCCCTGATGGCCGTCCATGACAAGGCGCCGCGTCAATGGTCCGATTATGACCTCTCAGTCATTCGCGAGGTGACGGACCGTTCCTGGGCGCATATCGAGCGGGTGCGCTCGGAGGACCAGCTGCGTCGCGCGCAGGAGGTGGGCGGCGTAGGCTTGTTCACGCTCGATATCCTGCGCGACACCATCACGGGAACGCCGGAGTTCTTCCGCCTGTTCGGCATCGAGCCGTGCGGTGAACTGCACGCGAGCGTCATCGAGAAGCTGGTTCTGCCCGAGGACGCGCCGGTCGTCTCCAATCTCCCCCGTCGCCGCTCCGGAACGGCACCGCTGCAGGTCCAGTATCGCATCCGCCGCGCTGATACAGGCGAAATCCGCACCATCGCGCGCAATGGTGAGTATGAGCGCGATCGTTCCGGCACGCCGCTGCGCATGCTGGGGACGGTGCGTGACGTGACCGAGCAGAGCCGGGCGCAGCAGGCGCTTGAGCAGAGCGAGGCGCAGTTCCGCACCTTCGCGCAATCCATGCCCAGCCAGGTCTGGACCTCGAAGCCAGATGGCCGGCTCGAATGGTTCAACGAGCGGGTCTATGCCTATACCGGCTTTGCGCCCGGCGCGCTCGACGGCGAGCGATGGACGCAGGTCGTCCATGCCGACGACCTCCCGCGCGCGATCGTCAGGTGGCGCCAGGCACTGCAAACCGGCGGCACCTATGAAGTCGAATTCCGTTTGCGGAGGAGCGACGGCACCTATCGATGGCACCTTGCCCGAGCCATTCCGATCTATGACCGCGAAGGCAGGATTGATCGCTGGATCGGCACGAACACGGACATTCACGAGCGCAAGCTTGCCGAGGCCGAGACGGCCCGCGACCGCGAGCGCATGTGGGCGATGTCGCAGGACCTGCTCCTCGTCTGCGACACAGAGGGGCGCATCACGGACGTGAATCCCAGCGCCACGCGACTCCTTGGCTGGCGCGTCGAGGAAATGATCGGTCATGTCGTGCTCGACTTCATCCATCCGGAAGATCAGGAGGCGACGCTGGCGGAGTTCGCCAAGATCGGCCGGGGTGCGACCGCACTGACCTTCGAGAACCGCTATCGGCGCAAGTCCGGAGATTATCTCCTGCTCGATTGGACGGCCGTGGCGGATGGGGATCGCATCCATGGCGCGGGACGCGATATCACCGAGGCAAGATCGATCGCGCGCGACCAGGAGCGCATCTGGAACCTGTCCCCGGTGCTCAAGCTGGTGGCGACGGCCGACGCGCGGATCATCAAGGTCAACCCCGCCTGGCTGCAGACGCTGGGATGGGAAGAGTCAGACGTTGCGGGGCGGCCGTTGCAGGATTTCATCGCGGAGGGTGACATCGAAAGAGCGGGTGCGGCGATCGAGCGCCTCGTTCTGGGCGAGCTACAGAGCGAGCAGGAATTCTCGCTTGTCACCAAGAATGACGGGCCGCGTCGCATCGCCTGGAATTTCGTGGCGGAGACCGGCTCCATATTCGGATTCGGTCGGGATATCACCGAGCAGCGGAGCGCCGAAGACGCGCTGCGTCATGCCCAGAAGATGGAAGCGGTAGGCCAGCTTACAGGTGGTATCGCTCACGATTTCAACAATCTTCTGCAAGGCGTAACCGGGAGTCTGGAGCTGATCCAGCACCGGCTGGACCAGGGACGGCTCGACGACATAGACCGCTTCCTCAAGGGGGCGGCGACGTCCGCCAATCGCGCGGCGGCGCTGACACACCGGCTCCTTGCATTCTCGCGCCGCCAGCCGCTTGACCCCCGGCCTGTGCGTGCCAACCCGCTGGTCTCCTCCATGGAGGACATGCTGCGCCGCACCCTCGGTGAGAGCATCGAACTGGAGCTTGTTCTCGCGGGCGGACTCTGGCTCACCCGC
>JAFKLU010000286.1 GCA_017304105.1 Sphingomonadales bacterium | reverse complement strand
GGACTTCCCCGGCGGGATCAGCGCCGGTGTCGACGAGATCATCCGCATCATCCAGCTGCCGCCCGAGGAGCAGCGCAAGCTGGTCGAGAATGCCGGCCGCACGCGCAATCAGACGAGCGGCAACGACATCGTGCACGCGCTCATCATCGTGGGTTTCGTGATCTTCTTCGTCGTCCTCCCGCTCGCGCGCGGCGCGCGGGGCGGACGGCGCTACCGGGGCGGCATTCACCCGATTGTGATCTGGGGCGCCGATGCGGCGCTGCGCTCGATCTTCAACGATCGCAATGATCGCGGCGGCTGGGGTGGCGGCGGTGGCGGCGGCTTCTCCGGCGGTGGCGGCAGCTTCGGCGGCGGCGGTGCGAGCGGAGGCTGGTGATGGCGCGTATCTCGATGAGCGAGGCGGACCACAGGATCGTCACCGACGCCGTGGCGCGAGCGGAGGCGCATACCGACGCGGAGATCGTGACGATCGTCGCGCGCCGCTCGGATGCCTATCACGATGTCGGGCTGCACTGGGCGATCCTCTGCGCCTTCCTGGTGCCCGCCTTCGCGGCGGCCTTCCCGGTGCATTATGAGGCGGCGCTGATCTCGCTGCTCGGCGAGTGGACGCACGAGCTTCCGCTGCGGATGCTGCTGCTCTTGCTGCTCGGCCACATGATCCTGAAATTCCTGGTGGTGCGCTACCTGCTCGCCATTCCGGCGCTGCGCATGTTCTTCACGCCCGGCTCCACCAAGTCCCGCCGGGTTCGACGCCGGGCCCTGCTGCTGTTCCGCACCGCCGCCGAGGCACGCACCGCGCGGCTGACCGGCGTGCTGCTCTATCTCTCGCTCGACGAGCACCGCGCCGAGATCGTGGCCGACGAGGCCATCGCTACCCAAGTGTCCCCGCATGTCTGGGGCGAGGCAATGGCAGCGCTGGTGGACGAGGTGCGCGCCGGCCGCATCGCGCAGGGCATGGCACTTGCGATCGACAAGGCGGGCGTGATCCTGGCAGAGCATTGCCCCAAGAGCAGCAGCAATCCCAACGAATTGCCGGACCGCCTGATCGAACTATGAGCGACTCAGTGCCAGAAGACGAGCTGCGCTTTCCCGAGGAAGTGATGTGGGAAGGCCGCTTCATCTCGGCCAAGCGGCGCGGCCGCTGGGAATATGTCGGCCGCGCGCGCGGCATCGGCGCGGCGGTCATCCTCGCCATCGAGGACGCGGCGGACGGGCGGCATGTCATCCTGGTCGATCAATTCCGCGTGCCGCTGGAGCGGCGCTGCGTGGAGTTGCCGGCCGGCCTCGTGGGCGACGATGCGGCTGGCGAGGAGCCGACCCTCGCTGCCATGCGCGAACTGGAGGAAGAGACCGGCTATCGCGCGACACGCATGGTCGACCTTGGCCGGTTCTGGAGTTCGCCGGGCATGGTCTCGGAGAGCTTCACCCTCTTCCGCGCCGAGGGGCTCGAAAAGGTGGGCGATGGCGGCGGCGTGCCGGGGGAGGACATACGCGTGCACCGGGTCGCGCTGGCCGGGCTTGAGGATTGGCTCGCGGCGCGGCGGGCCGAGGGATATGCGGTGGACGTGAAGCTGCTGACGTTGCTGGGGCCGAGCCTCATCTGAGAGCGCCCTTTTCCTGCCTTCGCCGCGCTCCTATGTGCCGCGTATGTCCCGAATCAATATCAAGATTTGCGGTCTCACCACGGTTGAGACGATCGACGCTTCCCTGAAGGGCGGCGCGACGCATGTCGGCCTCAATCATTTCCCCAAGAGCCCGCGCTATCTCAGCCCGGAGGCGCTGGCGCAGATCGCGCCCCGCATTCCCGCGCATGTGAAGCGCGTGGGGGTGCTGGTCGATCCGGACGACGATTTCCTCGACAGCCTGATCGCCGCGGGGGGACTGCAGGTGATCCAGCTCCACGGCCACGAGTCGCCGGCCCGCGTTGCCCAGCTTCGTGCCCGCACCGGGCTGGAAGTCTGGAAGGCCGTTTCCGTGCGGACCGCTGCGGACATTGCCGGGGGCGCAGCTTATGCGGGCGCGGCGGATTTTCTCCTCTACGACGCCAAGACGCCGGACGGCGCGGCCCTGCCCGGCGGGATGGGGATGCGGTTCGACTGGACGCTTCTGGCCGGTCATCGCCCGCCGCTGCCGTGGGGCCTCTCGGGCGGGCTCACCCCGGAGAATGTCGCCGAGGCCATCCGACTGACCGGGGCCCCGCTGGTCGACGTGTCCTCCGGTGTCGAGAGCGCGCCGGGAGTGAAGGATGCCGGCCTCATCACGGCCTTCTGCAAGGCCGCCCACGACTCCTGACCGGCGCGCAGCCCCGCGCGCTTTAGGATTAGCGCCGCCCGTCCGCTGCCGGTAAGATGCCCCTCCCATCCGTTGCGCGCGAGAGGCCCGATGCCCAAGCCCATGAAGATCGATTTCGTCTCCGACATCGCCTGCCCCTGGTGCGCCATCGGGCTGAGCAGCCTGGAGCGGACGCTGGCCAACGCTGCGGACGTGATCGACGTCGATCTCACCTTCCAGCCCTTCGAGCTTAATCCCGACATGCCGGCTGGCGGGCAGAATGTCGTCGAGCATCTCGGTGAGAAGTACGGCACTACTCCCGCCCAGTCGGCCCAGAACCGGCAGGGACTGATCGCGCGGGCGCAGGAAGTCGGCTTCGAGATGAACATGACCGACGAGAGCCGCCTCTACAACACGTTCGATGCGCACCGGCTGCTGCATTGGGCAATGCTGGAAGGCAAGCAGCACGCGCTCAAGAAGGCGCTGTTCGCCGCCAACTTCACGCAAAATCGCGATGTCGGCGATCATTCGGTGCTCGCGGATGCGGCGCAGAGCGCGGGGCTGGACCGTGCAGCGGCTCTGGAGGTGCTGGAATCCGGGCGCTACTCGGATGAGGTGCGGCAGGCCGAGCGGCTGTGGCAGGGGCGCGGCATCAGTGCGGTGCCCTCGATCGTGATCAACGAGCAATATCTGATCTCCGGCGGGCAACCCGCAGAGACATTCGAGAAGGCCCTGCGGCAAATCGCCGCGCAATCCTGACGCTTGCCAGATTTGGATCGTTTTGCGGTCCGCTGCACCTCAAGGCAGTGGACAATCCCGCGCCCTTCTGCAAAGCGGTTTGCCATGTGCACCCCTGCTCCTCAGGTCGAGCGCGTCACCGGGCGATGGCGCTGAACGCTTCTCGAACAATTCGAAGCGAACGGACAAACTCATCCGAAAGACGGAAACGATCATGACTGCTGCTACGACCTTGCCCAACAGCCTGCGCAACCTGCCGGACGACCGCGGCCATTTCGGCCAGTTCGGCGGACGCTATGTCGCCGAAACGCTGATGCCGCTCATCCTCGATCTGGAGCGGGAATATCGCGCGGCGAAGGAAGACCCGGAGTTCCAGCGCGAATTCGACGGGCTGATGACCCATTATGTCGGCCGCCCCTCCCCGCTCTATTTCGCCGAGCGGCTGACGAACCATTACCGCGCCAAGGCCGCGTCCGGCCACGGTGCGAAGATCTATTTCAAGCGCGAGGAGCTGAACCACACCGGCGCGCACAAGATCAACAATTGCATCGGCCAGATCCTGCTCGCCATCCGCATGGGCAAGACGCGGATCATCGCCGAGACCGGCGCTGGCCAGCATGGCGTGGCGACCGCGACCGTCTGTGCCCGCTTCGGCCTGCCCTGCACCATCTTCATGGGCGCCAAGGACATTGAGCGGCAGCAGCCCAACGTGTTCCGCATGCGCCTGCTCGGTGCGGAAGTGCGGCCGGTGACGAGCGGCTCGCAAAGCCTCAAGGACGCGATGAACGAGGCCCTGCGCGATTGGGTAGCGACGGTGGACAACACCTTCTACATCATCGGCACGGCGGCCGGTCCGCACCCCTATCCCGAGCTGGTGCGCGATTTTCAGAGCATCATCGGCAAGGAGGCGCGCGAGCAGATCCTGGCTGCCGAGGGCCGGCTGCCCGACCTGCTCATCGCGGCCGTAGGCGGCGGCTCCAATGCCATCGGCCTGTTCCATCCGTTCCTCGACGATGCCGAGGTGGCGATGGTGGGCGTAGAGGCGGCCGGACACGGCATCGAGACCGGCGAGCATGCCGCGAGCCTCACCGGGGGCAGGCCCGGCATCCTCCACGGCAACAAGACCTATTTGCTGCAGGACGAAGACGGCCAGATCACCGAGGCGCATTCGATCTCGGCCGGGCTCGATTATCCCGGCATCGGCCCTGAGCACAGCTGGCTGCACGAGAGCGGCCGCGTGGACTATCTGCCGATCACCGACAAGCAGGCGCTCGACGCATTCCAGCTATGCTGCCAGCAGGAAGGCATCATTCCCGCGCTGGAAAGCTCGCATGCGCTCGCAGCACTGGAGAGCAAGGCGCTGGAAATGCGGGACGATCAGGTCATCATCGTCAACGTCTCCGGCCGCGGCGACAAGGACATCTACACGGTAGCCGAGGCGCTGGGGGCGAAGATATGAAGCGCGGCACGGTCGCCGGCTTCGTGGACGACACGTTCGTCTTCGCGATTATCGCCTGGATGCTGGCGCAGTTCAGCGAGCGCGGCGTCAATCCGCGCCTGTGGGACTTTGCGCCCGGCCTGGTCGCGCAGTGGCTGCTCGCGGGCCTCGTCTTCGCGGGCGCGGTCAATCTCTCCGTTTATCTTAGGAAACCGGCAGCATGAGCCGCCTCGCAAACGCATTCGCCCACGCCCGCTCGGAAGGCCGC
>JAFKLU010000285.1 GCA_017304105.1 Sphingomonadales bacterium | reverse complement strand
TGTAGCCCATCGGGAACCAGTTGTGCGCGCCGCCGGGGCTCGGCATCACCAGCGTCGGATCGCTGCCGTAATGCGCCGCGGGATTGATGATCGGCCGTCCCTTCTTGTCAAAGCCCGTCGCCCAGTTGACCGGCGCGATCTTCTCGGCCGAGATGAACTGGCCGGTCTTGCGATCGATCAGGTAGAAGAAGCCGTTCTTCGGCGCCTGCATCAGCACCTGACGGGTCTTGCCCTTGATCTTGAGGTCGGCGGTGATGATCGAGGAGGTGCAGGTATAATCCCAGTCCTCCTCGGGCACCATCTGATAGTGCCACTTATATTTGCCGGTCGTGGCATCGACGGCGACGATCGAGCAGACGAACAGATTGTCCCCCTTGCTGCCGCTGCGGTGATGCCAGCTCAGCGGCGATCCGTTGCCGGTGCCGATATAGACCAGATTGAGCTTGGGGTCGTAAGCGATCGAATCCCAGGGGTTCGCGCCGCCACCCAGCGTCTTCCACATGCCATCCGACCAGGTCTTGCCGATCATGGGCATGATGCTGTCGGACGCCTCGCCGTCCGGCTGGCCGGTCGGATTGGGCGTCAGGAAGAATTTCCACAGCTTCTTGCCGGTCTCGGCATCCCAGGCCGAGGCAAAGCCGCGCACGCCAAGGTCACCGCCCGAATTGCCGACGACCACCTTCCCATCGAACACGCGCGGCGCGCCGGTGATGGAGTAGGGCATGTCCTTCGGCGTCGTCTGGGCCGTCCACACCGGATTGCCGGTGCGCGCATCGAGGCCGATCAGCCGCCCATCGAGCGTCGCGATGATGATCTTGCCCTTCCACATGGCGAGACCGCGCGCGACCGGCTCGCAGCAGGCGTAGCGGCCATATTCCCGCGGCACCTTGGGATCGTAGGTCCACAGCCTTTTGCCGGTGCGGGCATCATAGGCGATGGTGATGTTCCACGGCAGCGTGTTGTAGATGACGCCATCCGCATAGATCGGCGTCGCCTCCACGCCGCGATAGGTGTCGAGCTCGTCATACCAGGCAATGCCGAGCTGGCTTACGTTGCCGGCGTTGATCTGGGTCAGGGGGCTGTAGCGCTGGGCACTATAGGTGCGCCCGTCATGCACCCAGTCATTGCCGTCGCTCTCCTGCGCGGCCATGCGCACGCTATCGAGCCAGGCGGGGCCCCGCCCCTCCTGCGCGACCGCGAACCCAAGCCCGCCAAAGCCCATGACGGCGGCGCAGAGCAGCGCCGCCGGCTTCTTCCAGATCCTCATCCGCGTCATTCCTTGGGCGGCTCGCCGATCGGCTGCGTGCCGTCGACGACCCGGCCGGTTTTGGCCCATTCTTCCTGAACCTTGGAGCCCGGCACGCCCGCATGGGCGCCGATGTCCGACTTAAGGATCGGGAAGGCCTTGCCCGTCACCGGGTTCGGATAGTGGTAGGGAATGATGTAATAGGCCGGGTAGGTAAGATAGACCGTCGAGGGCGGCAGATCCGGCGGCGGATCGAACTTGTCCGGCCAGGTGTTGTTCATCGCCCACTTACCCCAGCCTTCCCAGCCAGTGTACATGGTGAAGGGACCGGTCAGGCGGCTGATCTTCCAGACGCCGTTCTCCTTGCGATACTCGTTCTCGTAAAGCGGCAAGCCCCAGCCGCCATTGCTCATCACGAAGGCGCGCGAGCGGATCCAGCCGCTCTTGCCATCGGCGGAGATGTCCGGGACGGTTTGGAACTGCATGTGGTTGGCGAGCGATCCGGCTTTCGTGCCGTCCATGCCGAACGCCTTCTGCATATATTCCAGCACGCGCTTCTTGCCCAGGAACAGGCCCTTGCCGCCGATCTCCAGCGTGGCATCGTCGGTGAACAGCTCGGAAAGCGGCACCCACTGGCTCTTGTCGACGAAATAGCCGTAAGCGCGCTGGAGGCGCTCGATGGCATTGAGATCCTCCAGGCGCGTGATGCGCTTGTCGAGGTCTTCGAGCTTTTCCGCGCTGCTCTGCGCGAGCGCAGGCGCCGCGCCGATGAGGGCGGATGCGGCCAGCAGCGCTGCTGCGAAATGCGTGCGAGTCATCATTGTTGCCTCATCCCCTTTGCAGCGCTGCTTTCTTCCCGCTTGCCGGTGTCCATCCCCCGGTCGGGCCGTCCAACGATCTCGTCGCCTTGCAACGGCAGGGTCTTGAGCGGTTGACCGGTCACCGGATGATCGTAGCTGAAGGCCGGCAGATAGGCGTTGGGGAAGGAGCGATAGACTTCGGTCGGCGGCCGATCCGGCGGGAACAGCGCGCTCGGCCCCTCCATCTGGATGGCATATTTGGCAAAGCCCAGATCATAGTCGGTCAGCGCGGTCATGTAGAAGTGCAGCTTGGCGATCTTCCAGGTGCCGCCTTCCTTCACATATTCGTTCTCATAGAGGCCCACGCCCCATTTACCGTTCTGGCCGGGCTCGGCGAGCATCACCATGCCCTGGAAGCGCCCCACCGCCGTCTGGCCGTTCGGCGCGACGGTGATGATGGGCTGGAGCATCATGTGATTGTTGAGGCGCCCGTTGGCGAGGCCCTGCGGGCCGAACAGCAGCATGGCCTGCTGAATGCGAGCGGACCCGACATAGACGCCGCGCTGGCCATATTCGAAGCTGCCCTTGCTGGCGAACAGTGCGGCCGCCTGATTCCACAGGCCCTTGTCGAAATAATAGCCGAAGGTCGCCTGGAGATTCTCCACCGCGTCCTGATCCTCCAGCAGCGTCACGCGATGCTTGTAGGCGGCGAGCTTCGTACGCACGTCGCCCCCGCCCTGCGCGAGAGCGGGCGCCGCGAGCGGCATGGCTAGGCCGAGCAGCAAAGCGGCCTTGATGAAAATACGGGTGCTCATTTCGTGGCCTCCGTGACGTTGCGGCCGCTGACCGGATTGGGTCCGTGGAATGCGGGGATCTGCGTCTCCGGGAACGGCTTGAACCGGGACGTCGAGGGCCGGTCCGGCGGCATTTTCTTGCTGGCCTCGCTCTGCACGACGCCCTCGCCCTGCTTGAGCCGTGCCCAGCCCTTCTCGACCGGCGTCACGAAATTGACGAACAGATGAAGCGACTTGATCTTCCAGACGCCGCCTTCCTTCACATAGTCATTCTCGTAGATGCCGTCGCGCCACTCGGCGTGCTTCTTGTGCTGGCCAAGCATACCGAGGTCGCGCCAGCGCGCCTTGGCGCTGCGCCCATCAGCGGCCACATCGACCAGAGGCTGGAGCGTCACCCACTCATTGAGCTGCCCATAGATGAGGCCATCCTGACCGCCATGCAGCGCCTTGAGATAATCGCGGATGCGCGCCTTGCCGACATAAACGCCGTCCACGCCGATCTCGATCGTGCCGTTGTCCGCAAACAGGTCTGCGGCATCGTCCCAGAGACCCCGGTCGACATAGAAACCGAAGGCCCGCTGCAGTTTCTTGACGGCGCGGGCGCCCTCCAGCTTCTGCACGCGCAGGGTCAGCGCGGAGATTTCCGCGTCGACCGACTGCGCCTGCGCGGACACCGGCAGCGCGGTCAGCATCGCCGCACCCGCCAGTGCCATCATGGCTCTTTTCATTGTATCCCTCCCATCGGCACGGCCCGCAGCGCGAACACGCCGGGGTCCTTGCCCTTCATCGCCGGATCGAACAGGAAGCGGCCCTTGCTCTCCACCGCATAGGCCGTATCGCCGATGCTGGTGACGCCGGGGACCCCGTCCAGGCCGTCCTTGAGAACTTTCATCGTGACGGTATCGCCCTCGAGGGTGAGCAGGCTGCTCCTCCCCGCCGGCCCTTCCGCCTGCAGGAAGCGGTTGCCGCCGATCGGGCGCAGGCCATCCGGCCCGTTGAGCGGCATCGAGACCTTGAGCGTCGTCAGGCTGGCGAAGCTGCCGTCCGCCTTGCGGTTGACGCGCAGCATGGTGTTGGCCCGCACATTGTTCACATAGAGCGTGCCGTCCTCGCTGAACGCAATGCCGTCCACGCCGACGAGCAGCGCCTTGTCCTCGACCAGCAGTTCGACCTTGTCGGCACCCGGCTTCAGTCGGAAGATCCGACCGTTGGTCGTCTCCGCGACGAACGCCCATCCGTCCTTGTCGATGGCGATGTCGTTGCAGGCACTGGCCGGCGCAGGCATCTCATAACGCTGCTTGAACGCGCCGCTCTTGAGGTCGAACGCAATCAACGCCGAGACCTCATTGGGCTTGCCCATCGGGATGGAGCAGGCCCAGAGCGTGTTCGACTTCTCGTCAGCGAGCACGCCGAGCACGGAAGCGATCTTGTTCGTCGCGTCCGGCCGGATCCAGGCAATGGCCTTATCTGCCCCCGGAAGCGCACGGTAGATATTGCCCTTGAAGCTGCCCGCGTAGAGATTGCCCGCGCTGTCCGCCGTGGCGCTCTCCATGAACACGCCCGTATCGTCGACGACGATATCCTTCGGCTTGGGCGCATTGAACGGCGCCGGCATCAGATAGGGCACTTCGTTGGCGATCGTCTCCAGCCGGGCGATCTTGCCGCCTTCGATCTTGAAGATGCTCACGAAGCCGATCGTGCGCGGATATTTCGCCTCGGCTACATAGGTCGTGCCGTCCCGCGCGGTGAAGCTCGTCTGCGCGCCGGGGAAGTCGCGATAGCCGATGGCGGCGACCAGGCCGCGCGCTTCGTCGACCGCGAGCACCTCATGCCACACCCGGGAGATTCCCGGTCATGCGCATACCGTTCTCGATCAGGACGCAGCCCTTGTCGAAACCGACAGCCAGATTGGCGCCATTGTTCTTCTGCGCCGCGAAATAGGCATCGACGAGCGCGATCATCTGACCGCGCGGCAGGCGCGCCTTGGCAGGCACCGCGGCTGCATATTTCTTGTCCGGCGCGTAGGTCGTGGGATCGCCAAAGGGCGGGCGCCCTTCCTTGCGGCGGATGACCGACTGGACCGCAGCGATCTTGCCGCCCTCGACCCTCATGTCCATGGCATAGAAGCCCGGCTGGCCATGATCGTCGATCATGCCCGCCCAGACGACACGGCCAGTCTGCGGATCGGCGACCACGAGCGGCGCCTTGGTGCGCCCCTTGATCGTGACCCAAGAGCCCTCGCCGACGCGCAATTTCGTGCTGTTCTCGGCATAGCCCACCTTGTCCGCCCAGGGCTGGCCGCGCGGATCACTCTTGATCATCGCGTCCATGAAGCCGTTGGCGAGGGCGGTCATGCACGCCGCGTCGCAGCTCTGCGCCTGCGCCGTGGCGGGCATCAGAGCGAGGGCAGCGGCTGCCAGGGTGAAACGGATCATATGACGGCGGCTCATTCGCCCTCCTCCCCATGCTCGCGGCCCGTGGCCCAGGGGTTGTGCATGAAATGGGGAACGTAGGTGAACACCGCCTCGATCTCCTGGATCTTGCCGTCCCTCACCCGGAAGGCCTCGATCAGCGAGATGCTGTTGGGCCATTTGAGTGCCGTCTTCATCTCGCGGCCATCGGTGAGATTATATTTGATGACTTCATTGTCATGGTCGAAGAAGCCCGTCGCGACGACCACGCCGCGCTCTTCGTCGACCAGTGGGAAGCGCCGCTCGCGGATGCGCTTGTTGATGCGGTAGATGCCGAGCTTGAACTGCGCCTCGCAGCCGGAAGCGATCGAGGTGGCATTGCCGTTGCGGTTGCCGGGATCGAGCGAGGCGCCCTTGCCCGGCGCGGTCGTGCTGATGCCGTTTTCCAGGCGCCCGCAATCGTCGCTGAACGGGGCCAGCACCATGCCATCATTGCGCTCGACCGTGTTGAAATAGCTTTGCCCCAGCGCGATCAGGCGGGCACGCGAGACGCGCCGCTCGGGCGGAAGCACTTCATTGAACGCCGGATGGTGCGTCACCTTGTCCGGGTCGCCAAAGGGCGCGGGAAGGCCGTTCTTGCGGTGAACCACCGTCTCGACCTCGTCGATCTTGCCGTCCTGCACATGGATGCGCATCGCGTAGATCGCCGCCTCGCCATGCTCCCAGACGACGCCGAACCAGGCAGCCTGTCCGGTCAGCGGATCCGCAGCTTCCATGCCGGTCGGCGCGACCTTGCTGATCGAGTTCCACAGCCCCTTGCCGATGGGGATGACGACATTGTTCTCGGTGAACTGCACATCGTCGGCAAACTTGACCTGATCCGGCTTCTTCGCCGCCAGCGCCTTCATATAGTCGCGCACATAGCCGATCAGGCAGGCGCGATCGCATGTGGGGATATTGACCGCGCTCGGTTCACCCGGTGCCTGCGCCCCGGCCGGCATTGCCGCAAGGACCGCGGCACCTGCGGCGATCAACAATCGCTGGCGCCCGCGACGAACTCTCTCTCGCACTATGCTCCCCTCCCGTCCTGTTTGCCCACCGTCCTGACCAATCAAACGGGCAGGCTCTTGCAGACTCGGCAGGAGCATATGTCCGCCTGCGCGGGCTTGTCACGCGACGCGGGTAGATTTCGGCAACTATTTCCAGATGAGCCGCGTCAACAGTCCGGCTGGATCAATCCCGCCCGGCAAGCGCCTCGCATCACGTCATTTCCGGGACGACGCGGGCATCGGATAAGGCATCCATTGCTCCCCATCCCGCCAAGCGGTCGTTCGATCGGGAAAGGGGCCAACCGAAACGGCCGGCCCTCAGAACCCGACCTGATCGCCGCCCTTGAGGCCGAGCATCTCGCGCGCCTCGGCGGGCGTGGCGACCTCATAGCCGAGATTCTCGATCACGATGCGCAGCTTGCGCACCTGATCGGCATTGGACCTGGCCAGCTCGCCGCGCCCGATGAACAGGCTGTCCTCCAGGCCGACACGGGCATGGCCGCCATTGATGACACTCAGCGTGCCGAACGGCATCTGGTTGCGCCCCGCCGCGAAGGCCGAGAACATGTAATCCTCGCCGAACAGCCGGTCCGCCGTCGCGACCATATGTGCCAGATTGCCGGGGTCCGCGCCGATGCCGCCCAGCACGCCGAACACGCCCTGGACGAAGAAGGGCGGCTTCACCAGCCCCCGGTCCACGAAATGAGCCAGCGTATAAAGATGCCCGATATCATAGCATTCGAACTCGAACTTCGTGCCGAATTCGAGCCCGACCTCGGTCATGATGCGTTCGATATAGACATTGTCGTTATACATGATGCGGCCGCGCGAGCTCTCAACATATTGCCGCTCCCACTCGTGCTGCCAGCTCTCCACCCGCTTGCCGGCCGCGCTGAAGTCGAAGATCAGCGGCCCCATGTTGAGCGAGCAGACCTCAGGCTTGAATGCCTTGGCGCCCTCCAGCCGATCGTCGAGCGACATCATCGCGCTGCCGCCGGTGGAGATGTTGATGACCGCGTCGGTCGACTGCTTGATGCGCGGCAGGAAGCGCTCGAAGTCCGCCGCCTTGGGGCTTGGGCTGCCATCCGCCTCATTGCGTGCGTGAAGGTGGAGCACCGTCGCGCCCGCCTCGGCCGCCTCGATCGCCGATTGCGCGATCTGCTCGGCTGTGATCGGCAGATAGGGCGACATGGACGGCGTGTGGATCGACCCCGTCGGCGCGCAGGTGAGGATCACTTTCTTAGAGCGACGCATTTCAGTCCCCTTCCCTTATATTCACCACGCCATGTCCGGCTTGTTTTCGGCATGGTGTTGAAATCACGCCTCAAATCCCAGACTGGCAGACATATTTGAGGTTCAGATACTCATCCAGGCCGTGCTTGGAGCCCTCCTTGCCGATGCCGGAGAGCTTCACACCGCCGAACGGCGCATAAGGCGTGGAAATGAGGCCGGTGTTGACGCCCACCATGCCGCTCTCAATGTCGCGGCTCGCCCGGTTGATCGTCTCGTAGCTGGTCGAGCAGACATAGGACGCGAGGCCGAAGGGGGTGTTGT
>JAFKLU010000284.1 GCA_017304105.1 Sphingomonadales bacterium | reverse complement strand
AACCGGTGCCGTGGACGGCAGCGAGATCATCGGCGGCGGCGCAGTTGGCGGCGGCGGCGGCGGCGGAGGCATGTCCGGCGGCGGCGGCGGCGGTGGCGGTGGCTCCTCCTCAGGCGGCGGCGGCTCTTCTGCAACGTCGATGACGTTCAGCTGTTCTGCAGCTTTCTTGACATACTTGATGCCAAGACCTGTCACGAACGCATAGCCGAGAACCGCGTGAATGAGTGCCACAATAATGATGGAAATCGTCCGGCTCGACGATTGCGAGTGGTCAGCATAGGCCATTCAGCAACGACACTCCTTAGGCAAGTGCAACATGTGTGAGCCAGAATTGCGAATCGGCAAAACGCTAACCGACCGCGCGATCCTGGTCGCTCGGGCTCTGTTTTCGCGGCATGTCCTATCGCGGCAAATCGTGCGAGGCAAACGCTTTGTTGTGAGTGGTCGCGCGCCCCTAATTCCTTATGTTATCGGCCTTTCATCGCCCCCCGGAGAATCGACGAAATGACAGACAGAATCCGAACCGGCACGGGCGCGCGGTGGCAGCGCGCCCTACTCTTTCCGGCTCTGTGTCTTTACGGAATCTTAACGATTCTTTCGCCCGCCCAGGCTGCCGAAGCGCCCACCGCCCCCGCGACGCCGACGGTCACCTATGCCCGCCTCGCGGACCTCGTGATCGCCTCACCGGCGATCGCACGGGTGAAGATCAAGTCCGCCGTCGCCCTCAAGCCGGAGCGCGCGCCTGATCTCGGAACGGGACAGACGCGCTTCTATGTCGAGGCGGAGACCCTCGGATTGATTCGCGGCAACTCCGTGGTCGCGCGCAAGATCGGCTTCCTGCTGGACGGCTCATCGGCCAACGCGAAGAAACCCGGCCTCAAGGGGCGCGAGATGCTGATCTTCGGAAAGGTCGGCGCGCAGGTCGACCAGATTCAGCTCACCGCCTCGACAGCGCTCGTCGACTGGACGCCGGCCAACGAGGCGCTGGTGCGCAAGGTTCTGGCCGATGTGATGGCGCCGGACGTGCCGCCGGCCATCAAGGGCGTCACCTCGGCCTTCCACCAGGTCGGCGCGATCCTGGGCGAAAGCGAGACCCAGATCTTCCTGGAGACCGCCAGCGGCGCGCCCATCTCTCTCTCGATCCTGCGTCGCCCGGACGAGAAGGCGCATTTCAGCGCATCCCTCGGCGAGATCGTCGATGAAGCAGCTTCGATCCCCGAGCCGGATACCATGCTCTGGTATCGGCTCGCCTGCGGATTGCCGGAGCAGCTGCCTGCCCGCGCCTTGCGTGAGTTAGCGCAGGCCGACGCGCAGGCAGCGGCCGGTGATTATGCCGCATTCCGGGCGGCGCTGGCTCCCTGCAGACGGGAAGCGACGCCGGTCCTGTAAGGGCTCGAAACCATTAGCGGCGGTCTTTCGCTGCTCTGATATTTCCTCCGGCGGAAAAATCGCTCTATGAGGCAGCGCGCGCCTCCTGCGCGCTGCTTCTTTTTATCGACCGATTTGCCAGCAAGGACTGCTTCATGACCGAGACTGCCCCGCTTCGCCTCGCCATCGTCGGCCTCGGGACCGTGGGCGCCGGGGTCATTCGCCTGCTGCAAGTCAATGGCGAGCTGGTCGCCCGCCGCGCGGGCCGCCCGATCGAGGTCGTCGCGATATCGGCGCGGGACCGCAGCAAGGATCGCGGCCTCGATCTCTCGGCCTATGAGTGGGTCGACGACATGAATTCGCTGGCCGAGCGCAAGGATATCGACGCGGTGGTGGAGCTGATCGGCGGTTCGGATGGCCCTGCCCTCACCCTCGCGCGCAAGTGCCTCAGCCTCGGCAAGCCGTTCGTTACCGCCAACAAGGCGATGATCGCCCATCACGGCCTCGATCTCGCCCGCGAGGCGGAGCGCACCGGCGTCGCGCTCAAATATGAAGCTGCGGTGGCGGGCGGCGTGCCGGTCATCAAGGGCCTGCGCGAAGGTGCCGCCGCGAATCGGATCATGCGGGTCTACGGGATCCTCAACGGCACCTGCAATTTCATCCTCTCGACCATGGAGCGGGACGGCACCGCCTTCCACGCCGTGCTGGAGGATGCGCAGGCCAAGGGCTATGCCGAGGCCGATCCCACGTTTGACATTGACGGCATCGACGCCGCGCACAAGCTCTCCATCCTGGCCAGCCTCGCCTTTGGCACGGAGATCGATTTCCCCGAGGTCGACATCACCGGCATCCGGCATGTCATGGCCGCCGATATCCGCGAGGCCGCCGCGCTCGGCTACAAGATCCGTCTGGTCGGCATGGCCGAGTGCGAGGCGGAGGGCGGCGATAATGTCGGCCTGTTCCAGCGCGTCCACCCGATGCTCGTGCCGCTCACGCACCCTCTCGCCCATGTCGATGGCGCATTGAACGCGGTGGTGGCGGAAGGCAATTTCGTTGGCCGCCTGTTCTTCCAGGGTGCCGGCGCGGGCGAAGGCCCGACAGCTTCCGCCGTCGTCGCCGATCTCATCGACGTTGCGCGTGACGAATATGGCCCAGCCTTCGCCATGCCCGCCGAATGGCTGCAGCGCCAGGTCAAGGCGGACGCGGGCGCGCGCATCGGCCGCTGCTATCTGCGCTTCCTCGTGCAGGATCGCCCCGGCGTGCTTGCCGAGATCACGGCCGCGATGCGCGATTCCGGCGTTTCCATCGAGAGTCTCATCCAGCGCGCGCAGACCGAGGACGGCGGCGTTCTGGTCGCCATCGTCACGCACGCCGGCGCCCTGTCCTCCATCGAGGACGTGCTGAAGCGCCTCGGCGGCTCTGATAGCCTGCTGGACGAGCCGATGGTGATGCACATTCTCGATTGAAGCCCGCGCACTTGCCGCGCGGAATTTGCCGGGACGCGTCGCAGCAGCCCCGAGCTGTGCCGAAAATGCGCCGCGAGATGCTAAGCCGCTTATCGACAACGTAACATTCCTCGCCTATCGGATGGCCCATCAACAGACCGAAGGATGCCGTGGGATGGGGAAGTCAAGTACCGTCGAAGCCAGTTCCGTTCTTGATCGCGTGCTCGTGCTCGAAATGGTGCGCGTGACCGAAGCCGCCGCGATCGCCGCGTCGAAGCTGGTGGGCCGCGGCGACGAGAAAGCCGCGGACGCCGCCGCCGTGGAGGCGATGCGCAAGGCGTTCGACGACCTCTACATCGACGGCACGGTCGTGATCGGCGAGGGCGAGCGCGACGAGGCGCCGATGCTCTACATCGGCGAGAAGGTCGGCGGCGGGGTCGGCAAGGGCCCCAAGATCGACATCGCGCTCGATCCGCTCGAAGGCACGACCATCACCGCCAAGGCTGGCCCCAATGCGCTCGCCGTGCTTGCCGCGGCCGAGGGAGGCAATCTCCTCAACGCGCCCGACGTCTATATGGAGAAGCTCGCGGTCGGTCCCGGCTATCCCCCGGGCGTTATCGATCTTGCCAAGACGCCGACCGAGAATGTCGAGGCCGTCGCGGCGGCCAAGGGCGTGAAGCCTTCTGACATCATCGTCTGCGTGCTCGATCGCCCGCGCCACGAGAAGCTCATTGCCGAGCTGCGCGGCATCGGCTGCGGCGTGGTGCTGATCGGCGACGGTGACGTGGCCGGCGTCATCGCCACCACCGATCCTGACACGACCATCGACATGTACATGGGCTCGGGCGGCGCGCCCGAGGGCGTTCTGGCCTGCGCCGCGCTGCGCTGCGTGGGCGGCCAGTTCAACGGCAAGCTCCTTTTCCGCAACGACGATGAGCGCGCCCGCGCTCGCAAATGGGGCATCGAGGATCTCGACCGCATCTATGTGCTGGAAGACCTGGCGAAGGGCGACTGCATCTTCGCCGCGACCGGCGTCACCGACGGCTCGCTGCTTTCGGGCGTGAAGGTGCTGCGCGGCGGAAAGATGACCACCGAGAGCGTGGTGATGCGCGCCTCGTCCGGCACCGTCCGCTGGGTGCGCGGCGAACATCGGGTCAAGTAAGATCGACCGTCCGGCCGGTTCCTCCGGCCGGACGCTCCCCTCGCGGTTGCGCGACAACCAGCGCGATGAGGTTAAATTCGCGACCAAAGCCGTCCCAAAATGACACGATCGGTTCTGATATGGATCAGGCAAACGGTCGAACGACTGCCGAGACGCTTTGTTCGGCCCCTTCCTCCGCTTAGCACTGTTGCTGGTTAACGATTCGTTGACCTGCCCTCCGGGGGCAATTGTGGGAGGATTAATATGAAGATCGGTTCCTTGCTTGCAGTTGGCTTTGCCACTGCGCTTCTTTCGGGCACTGCCAGCGCTTCGATCACGAGCTATGAGGGCGTGGACGACGGCGCCCCCGTTGGCGGCACCTTCACAAACTCGAACGCGGCCTCCGCGGCTTTCGCTGCGGCTGCCGGTCCGCTCGAAACGATCGACTTCGAGTCCGTCCCGACCGGCCATCAGCCGAGCTATGTGCTGCCGGGCGTGACGATTTCGGTCACTGGTCCCGTTTACGGCTATCCCTTCAGCGGGGTGATCGCTGGAACGGTGGGAAATGTGTACGGCTTCGACATCGGCACCGGCCGGGGCAACTGGCTCGGCTTCCCCGACGGCACGGCCACCTTCACGTTCGACAATCCGGTCACCGCATTCGGCTTCTATACGACCGGCCTTCAGACCACCTTCGGCCTCTCGTTCGACGTCACCTTCAATGACGGCACCGCCCAGAGCCTGAGCCCCACCGTCCTTGTAAATGGCGGCGCCTCGTTCTTCGGCTTCACGAATACGAACGCCTTCTCCAGCG
>JAFKLU010000283.1 GCA_017304105.1 Sphingomonadales bacterium | reverse complement strand
GCCGTGATCCTCGCCTCGTTGATGAGGTCGTCGACCTGATCCTCGACCGGCTTGATCTCGACCGGCGGGTCGATGAGGCCGGTCGGGCGGATCACCTGCTCGGCGAAGACGCCGCCGGTCTGCTCCATTTCCCAGGTGCCGGGCGTGGCGGAAACGCTGATGGTCTGCGGCCGCATCGCATCCCACTCGTTGAAACGCAGCGGCCGGTTGTCGATGCAGCTCGGCAGGCGGAAGCCATATTCGGCGAGCGTGACCTTGCGGCGGTGGTCGCCCCGCGCCATCGCGCCGATCTGCGGCACAGTCTGGTGGCTCTCGTCCACGAACAGGATCGCATTTTCGGGCAGATATTCGAACAGGGTCGGCGGCGGCTCGCCGGGCAGACGGCCGGTGAGGAAGCGCGAGTAATTCTCGATGCCCGCGCAACTGCCCGTTGCCGCGATCATCTCCAGGTCGAAATTGGTGCGCTGCTCCAGCCGCTGCGCTTCCAGCAACCGTCCCTCAGCCTGCAACTCCTTCAGCCGCTCGGAAAGTTCGTGGCGGATGGCTTCCATCGCCTGCTTGAGCGTCGGGCCGGGCGTCACATGGTGCGAGTTCGGGAAGACCTTGACGTAATCGAGGCTTGCCGCCTTCTTCCCGGTCAGCGGATCGAACTCGACGATTTCCTCCACCTCATCGCCGAAGAAGCTGATCCGCCAGGCATTATCCTCATAGTGCGACGGGAAAATCTCCAGATTGTCCCCGCGCACGCGGAAATTGCCACGCGCAAAGGCCGCGTCGTTGCGCTTATACTGCAGCGCCACGAGCTTGCGGACGATCTCGCGCTGGTCGACGCTCTGCCCCTTTTTCAGGCTGAACGTCATCGCCGAATAGGTCTCGACCGAGCCGATGCCATAGAGGCAGGAGACGGATGCGACGATCAGCACATCGTCCCGCTCCAGCAGCGCGCGCGTGGCTGAGTGGCGCATCCGGTCGATGGCCTCGTTCACGCTCGACTCCTTCTCGATATAGGTGTCGGAGCGCGGCACATAGGCTTCGGGCTGGTAATAGTCGTAATAGCTGACGAAATATTCGACCGCATTCTCGGGGAAGAAGTTTTTGAACTCGCCATAGAGCTGCGCGGCCAGGATCTTGTTTGGCGCCAGGATCAGCGCGGGGCGCTGCACCGCCTCGATCACCTTGGCCATGGTGAAGGTCTTGCCCGAACCGGTGACGCCGAGCAGCACCTGATCCTTCTCGCCCGCCCGAGCGCTCGCCACCAGTTCCGCGATGGCGGTGGGCTGATCGCCGGCAGGCTGGTAATCGGAGACGAGCTTGAACGCCCGCCCGCCTTCCGCCTTCTCCGGACGCGCGGGCCGATGCGGGACGAAGCTCTGGTCGGTCTCCGGCTCGGCGAGATTCGTGCGGATCTGGATGGCCATGGCGGGGAATATGGCGATGAACGCGCCGGGCGACAATAGGAAAGCCAGAACAAAGGGAGATCACGCGAGGGGGACTGCGCAACATCCATGCTGGCGAGGCATGGGCCGGCGCCGCGCATGTCGGCCCATATCATCGATCAGGGCACTTTCGATATTTGGTTGCCAGCGGGGACCAAGCCGGGGCATGCCCTGCTCCAAAGCAAGAATGTGCACGGGTCGCGCCGTTTCAATCAGAGAGGACCTCGCCCAATGCGCCTGCCCTTCATCGCCCTCGTCGCACTCATCCCTCTCGCCGCCTGCGATAGCGGTCCGAGCGTCACGGCCACCAACGCCACGCAGAAGGAAGTGCAGGAAAAGGTCGCAGACGCTGTCGGCGGGGGCGACGCGCAGATGGTGGAGCCGGGCCGCTGGGAAGGCGCCATGACCGTGCATGAGATCGACATCCCGAACATGCCGGCGGCCGCGAAGGAGCAGATGAAGCAGTCAATGGCGGGCGCGAAAAGCTTCGTCTCCTGCGTCACGCCCGAGGACGTGAAGGCGCAGAAGGCCTTCTTCACCGGCGACGAGGACGACAAGAGCTGCAAGTACGATCATTTCCGGCTGGCGGGCGGCAAGCTCGATGCCGCCTTGAGCTGCGATCGTGGCGAGGCCGGCAAGATGCACATGACCATGACCGGCAGCTATGCGCCGCAATCCTACCGCATGGACATGGCATCCAAGGCGGAAGGTGGTCCGGGCCACATGGGCGCCATGTCGATGCGCATGACCGTGGAGGCGAAGCGCGTGGGCGCCTGCCGCGGCGACGAAGACAAGCTCTGAGGTGCGGCCCGGCGGAAAACGCCGGGCAGCGCGGCGCGCCAATAGGACAGTGAGTTTTTCCGTGAGGAACGCCGCGTTCCTCATGCCTGCCGCGCGGAAATTTGCTCCTGGAGGGCATCGTCTTCGCAATCTTTACCAAAGATACGCTTTTGTGGCGCAGAGAGACGGTTGAAGACTGTGGCGCTTGAACCGGTGGTGGGCTGAAGATGTCGATTCTCAAACCTTTGGAACGTGACGGCTATATCTACTTCGACGAAGCGGCGTCGAAGGCCGCTGGCGAGGCGCTGGCCGAGCAATATCAATCGGCCGAGCCCTTCCCGCATATCGTGATGGACGATTTCCTGCCGGTCGACTTTCTGCGCGGACTGTTGCCGGAATTTCCAAGTTCCGTCGGCAAGAATTTTTTCGATCGCGACCAGGAGCGGTTCAAGATGCAGTTCCCGCCGGCGGAAATCCCCGGCCGGCGGCTGCGCAATCTGGTTGTCGAGCTCAACAGCCCCGCCGTGCTGCGCTTCCTGCAGGCGATGACCGGCATCAAGGGGCTGATCGCGGACCCCTATTATGTCGGCGGCGGCCTGCATGAGACCAAGAGCGGCGGCCATCTCGGCGTCCATGCGGACTTCAATGTCCACAAGCCGCTCAAGCTGGAGCGGCGCCTCAACCTGCTGGTCTATCTCAACGACGACTGGCCGGCGGAATATGGCGGCGAGCTGGAGCTGTGGGACCGCAAGATGGAGAAATGCTGCCACAGCATCGCGCCGCTGCTCGGCCGCGCCGTGGTGTTCAACACCTCGCTCGACAGCTTTCATGGCCAGCCCGACCCGGTGCGCTGCCCGCCCGATCGCGGCCGCCGCTCGATCGCGACCTATTATTACACCGCGCACGAGGCGGGGATAGCCAAGCTGCCCGAGCGCACCACCATCTTCAAGGCGCGGCCGGCCACAGGCGACAGGCAGGACCGGCGCGTCCAATTCGATCATCTGCTGCGCGATTGGGTGCCGCCCAAGCTGTATCGCTATGCGATCAAGCTTAACCGTTTCAAATAGGACGGGCTTGGCGTAAGAAAAAAATGTCCGCTGCGCGCCCTGCCTAGGCGACGCTACGGAATGTGTTTATATGGGACCGTCTGGCGCGATGTGTCGCAATTTATGACGACCGGACCGGAGCTGTATCGATGATCGGCTACACGACGGTGGGGACGAACGATCTGCAGAGGGCCATGGCCTTCTACGACGCGCTGTTCGGCAGCGTCGGCATCTCGCGTCTGCTCGAATTGCCGTCGATTGCCGCCTGGGGCGTCAACTGGGACAAGCCGATGTTCGGCGTGGCAAAGCCCTTCGACGGCACGCAGGCGACCCCCGGCAACGGCGTGATGATCGCGCTCGGCCAGCGCACGCGCGCCAAGGTTCGCACGCTTCATGCAAAGGGGCTAGAACTCGGCGGAACGGACGAAGGCGCGCCCGGCGTGCGCGGCCTGGACAGCAGCCAGGCCTTCTACGCAGCGTACATACGCGACCTCGACGGCAACAAGCTGTGCTTCTACAGCGTGGGGCCGGGCGAACCGGAATAGCTCGCGGCTGCAATCCACGCGGGCGCGATCAACGCATTTGTGATGAGACGCCGGAGGGTGTTGCACAAGTCGACCACAGCCCCGGTTGAGCCTCGCCGTGGATCGTGCGAGAGGGCGGCACCATGACCAGCCCGGACCGCCTCGCCGCCTATCTGCGCCACCTGCGGCTCGACGCGCCTCCCGAGCCGACGTCGGAAGGCCTCGCCCGCGTGCAGGCCGCGCATCGCGAGACGATCGGCTTTGCCAATTTCGAGCTGCTCCTCGGCGCGCCGGTTCGCATCGACAGCGAGGCAGCCTTCGACAAGCTGATCGCGCGCCGGCGCGGCGGCTTCTGCTTCGAGCAGAACCGGCTCTATTCGGACATGCTGACCGCGCTCGACATGCCCAATCGCGCGCTGCTCGCCCGCGTCCGCCTCGGCCTCGCGCCCGACGATATTCCGCCGCGCACCCATGTGCTGCTGCTCGTCGAGCTGGAGGGCGGCCTCTGGATCGCCGATGCCGGTTTCGGCGGCAGCTTCGTGCCGCCCATGCCGCTGGTGGATGGCACCACCGCGCACACCGGGGACGGCGCGGCGCATCGCCTGACCCGCATCGGCGCCTCGGGCGACCTCATGGGGCAATGGCTGCTGGAACGCGCTGGCCCGCCGACCGCGACCGATGGCCGCGCGGCGCAGCATCTGGACTGGCAGCCGCAATATACGTTCGACCTCGCCCCCGTCGCACAGGCCGATCTCGATCAGGGGAGCCACTGGGCCGCGACCCGCCCGTATACACGGTTCACGACGCTCCACATCGCCAGCATCGCCCTGCCCGACGGTTTCGCGTCGCTGCTCGACACCAGCCTCAGCCTCTATCGCGGCAGCGCGACGGAGAAGCGCGAACTGGTCACCCCGCAGGATTATCTCGCCGCGCTCGGCGATCTGTTCGGCTTCGACTACAGCGCAGAGGAAGTCGCCGCGCTGCCGCTGTT
>JAFKLU010000207.1 GCA_017304105.1 Sphingomonadales bacterium | reverse complement strand
GGGAAGAGGGGGAATGCCCCGGCCAATCGATACAAACGCCTCTTCAGAGGAGGGGTTGGGCTGCCGTTTGGCCCCTGTCGGACGTTCGCCACGCGAGCGACGCCAGCGCATCGCCACCATCCCAAGCCCCTCCTTCTGACGAGGAAGGGCGAAGCAGGCCCCTTACCCGCCGATCTGCACGCCGATCCAGAAAGTCTGCGGCGTACCAAGATCGACGCTGTTGCCCACCTTGCGCGTCACCACTTCCTCATCGAACAGATTCTCGACGCGCCCGACCAGCGCGATCCGTCCCGAGAGCGGCACGCGCGCGAAGGCGTCCACGGTGGTCGCGCTGTGCAGCTTGTCGACCTGGAGATCGTCCTCGAACTGCGGTCCCACATAGCGGGCCGTCACAGCGAGCCGCGTGTCCGCCGGTCCATGCCAGCCCAGCGTCGCGCTGGCGCTGTGGCGCGGGCTCTGCGCGGGCTGCTTGCCGTCCAGCGGCGCCCCTGCCCCGCTCGCCTCGACCTTGCTGTCATTAAACGCATAGGAGCCCGACAGGTCGAACGCGCCCAGCTCAACCGCGCCGGACAGCTCCACGCCCTTCGCCACGATCGCATCGACATTGCGGCGCTGGCGCAGGTTCGTGCCGATCGTCACATTGGCGATGGCGTTGTCCAGCCGGTTGTAGAAGGCCGTCGCGGAGAAGCGCACGCCCTCCATGGGTGCCAGCTCGATGCCCGCCTCGCCGCCCTTCAGGCGCTCGGGCGCCAGCGCGGCATTGGCCTGCGTCGTCACCGGGAAGACCGCGAAGCCGCGATACAGCTCGTTGATCGTGGGCAGGCGGAAGCTCGTATAGCCCGCCGCGCGCAGCGAGACCGGATCGGCCGCGCGCCAGACCAGCCCCGCACGGAAGCTCCCTTCCCAGCCATCACGGCGGGGATGCAGCGTGTTGGTCACGGCGCCGGTCGTCGCATTGCGCTCGGTGAAGCGGCCACGGCTGATCCGCCAATAATCGACCCGACCGCCCCCGGTCAGCACGACATCGCCCAGCGTCCAGTCGTCCTCGACATAGAAGCCGCTCGTCACCTGCCGCCCCGTCGCATCCCGGCGGAAGGTCACCGCGCCGGTCGTGGCGTTATAGGCTTCCTCATACATGTCCGCCGTGGCGAAGCGGCTGTCAGCCCCGATGCGCAGAACATGGTCCTCGCCCACCGGCGGGCGCAGCTCGATCTTGCCGCCAAGGCCGGTCGAGGGCGTGTTGCGCTGATCGAGCGTGGGGCGGAAGCTGGTCGAGCTGATCACGACATTGTTGAAGTTGCGCAGTTGCACATAGGCCAGCGCCTCGATCTTCCAGTCGCCGCGCGAGAGATAGCGCAGGCTCGCATCCTGCCCCTCCTGGCCATTATCCGCCCCCCGGAAACGCAGCGTGCGCTCATCGTCGAACAGGGCGAGCCGCGCCTGGATCTCACCCGTATCACCGACTGGCGCGACGCCCTGCAGCGTCGTCGACCAGCTTTTGTAGCGAGCCCGCACATCGGCAGGACCGCGCTGCCCTTCGGGTGTCGTCCAGAAGCCGTCGCCCCGCGCGAAGCTGCCCGAGAGCGACACATAGCCCGCGCCAAGATCCGGCGAAATGGAGCCGTCCAGTTGCACCGCATTGGCCGTGCCGTAGAAGGCGCTCGCGCTGTAGAGCGGGAGCTGCGCGCGATCGGCGGTGAACAGCTCGACCGTGCCGGCGACCGTGCCCGAGCCGAACGCGCCCGCCCCGCCGCCGCGCGTGATCCGCACCGTGCCGATCGTCTCCAGCGGCAAGGTGCTGAACGGGATCGAGCCGAAGAAGGGATCGGCGAGCGGCACGCCATCGAGCAGCACCAGCGCGCGACTGGTCGCATTGCCGCCGAGCGCGCGCAGGGTCACGCCCTGCGAGGAAGGATTGGCCGAGCGGCTGTCCGACCGGCGAAACTGCTGGAAGCCTGCCACGTCGGCCAGGCTGTGCTCCACGGTGCCAGCCGCGTCCTCGCTCAGGCGCTCCTTGCTGATGGTGACCGAGCCATAAGCCGGCATACCCGGCGGCAGTTCGAGCCCGCGTCCGAGCACGATTATGTCCTCGGCGCCCCCCTGGGCCTGAAGCGGAGACAGAGCGGTGAAGGCGCATCCGAGCAGCAGCGCGGAGCAAAGCGGGCGAAGGTGCATGAGCGCGCCATGCCGTATGGTCCGCGCCTTGGCAACTTGTGTCGCACGGCGAGCACAGCCTTGCCATCAAAACACCATTCGGGACCCCACCGGGCATCGGGAGTCGCCATATCCTTTTGACACAGCGCGGGCTTTGGTTGATATCGCAACCTAGGGTTTGTGGAGATGGAAACAGCTAATCTTGAGGGCATGTCCCCCATGCTCGACCTTGCGCAGGTTGAGTGGGAGCGCCGCGCCGACATGTGGTCCAGCGGCGCCACCAGTATTTTTCCCGGCCTTTCCGTCCAGACCATGGCGCCCCGCCCCGAGATCGGACTGATCCAGCACAGCCGCATGGGGCCCGGCGCGCTGTTCGCCATCGCCTCCGCGCCTGCCGAGGTCGCCTATGTGCCGCGCGGCCAGGCCGAGACGAGCCAGTTCATCACCATGATGCTGCAAACGCAGGGCACGACGATCGCCCATCAGCGCCAGCGCCAGTGCGAGCTGACGCGCGGAGACATCTGCTTCATCGACGAGCGCCACCCCTTCCGCCTGATCGGCGTCGATTATTCCGAGCTGCTGCTGCTGCGCATGCCCCGCACGCTCGTGGTGAGCCGCTTCCCGGAAATGGAGCATCTCGTCGCGACGCTGATCCCCGGCCGGGATCCGGGCACGACGCTGCTTTCCCACACGCTGCTCCAGCTTCTGCAGGTGGCCAACGATCTGCGCGAAGCGCAGCAGCATGCCGCGATGAACGCGATCGTGCATCTGCTCGGCGCGACATCGGGTCTCGCGGTCGAGCTGGAGAGCATGCCCTGGCGCGTGCAGAAGGCGCTCGATTTCATCGAACTGAACCTGCCCATTCCCGGCCTCACCGCCGAGCAGGTGGCGCAGGCCCAGCATATCAGCCGCCGCCGGCTCGATCAGCTCATGCGCGACGCGCTCGGCCTGTCGATCACCGGCCAGATCTGGAGCCGCCGCCTGCAGCGCGCCGCCGACGATCTGCGCGACCCCCGCTGGGCGAGCGCCTCCATCTCTCAGGTCGCCTTCGCCAATGGCTTTGAGGACCCGGCCCATTTCGCCCGCGCGTTCAAGCGCCGGTTCGAAGCAACGCCGGGGCAATGGCGGTCACTGGCGCGGACGGTGACGCACTGAGCCTTGCCACCCTCCTCTTCGCAGGAGGGGCCCGGGGTGCTGCTGACGATCGCCTCACGAGCGCGACCTCAGAGAATCCGCCATTAGCCATCCTCTTCCGGCTCCGGCCCGGTCAGGATCAATGATGCATCGGAACGACACAGCCTCGAACTGAAAAAGGGGGCAGGCCCGCGCCCGCCCCCTTCACTCTCTCCGGCCAGCCGCCCCTCAGGCCGGCGCCAGTTCCTTCGCATCCTCCAAGATCATCTGCGAGCCTTTCTCGCCGATCATGATGGTCGCGGCATTGGTGTTGCCCGAGACGATCTTGGGCATGATCGACGCGTCGACCACACGCAGCCCCTGCACGCCATGGACGCGCAGCCGCGCATCGACCACCGCCTTGGGGTCCGAGCCCATGCGAGCGGTGCCGACCGCGTGATACAGCGTGCCGCCCGCAACCTGCGCGTAGAAGAACATCTGGTCCTCCGTCTCGCCGAACGGATCGGGGCCGGCCAGATACTTCGCCACGGAGGGCTGCTGCCAGATCTTGCGGATGAGCTTGAGCTGCGTGACCGCCATCTGCTGGTCGATCGGGTCCTGCAGATAATTCGGCACGATCTTCGGCGGCTCCATGCCGTCCGGCGAGCGGGCGTGGATGGAGCCGCGCGATTCCGGGCGCAGCTGGCACGGATTGGAGGCGAGGCCCGGCTCCTTCTCCAGCGCGAGCTGCTGCTTGGCGTTCAGTACCTCCAGGTCCATCGAGGCGGCCATGGTGTGGATCTGGATGTCCGGCGTTTCCAGCCCCTCGCGCGAGCGCACGAAGGCACAGCCATGCGCCACCGCGTAGCTCAGCAGCCCCTTGCGGGTCACGCCATATTTGAGCACCTGTCCGACCAGCGGCAGCCCGCTCGCCATCGAGTTGACCGAGGGCGTGCCCGGCTTCAGGCGCGCCTGGCAGCCGATCATGTAATGATCCTGCATGTTTTCGCCCACGCCGGGCAGCTCATGTACCAGCGGCACGCCGAGCGACTGGATCAGATTCCCCTGGCCGATGCCGGAAATTTCCAGCAGCTTGGGGCTCTCCACCGCGCCCGCCGCGAGGATGACTTCCTTGCGCACCTTCACCACGCGGATGCGGTCGTGCTGGCGGAACTCGACGCCCACGGCGCGCTTGCCCTCGAACAGGATGCGCGTCGTCATCGCGCGCAGCTCCACCGTCAGGTTCGGCCGGCCCATCACCGGGTGCAGGAAGGCGACCGCCGCCGAGCAGCGCTTGCCGTTGCGCGCGGTCAACTGGAACCACCTCGTGCCTTCCTGAGGCGTCGATCAACGCCTTGCTGACCGGGTGCTGCTCGGGGAAATCGGAGACCTTTAGCTCGCCGCCGGTGCCATGCGTGGGGATCGCGCCGCGCTGCTGGTCCTCGCTCTTCTTGAAGAGCGGCAGTACATCGTCCCACGCCCAGCCCTCATTGCCCATCTGCCGCCAGCCGTCATAGTCGGCAGCCTGGCCGCGCACATAGAGCATACCGTTGAGGGAAGAGGAGCCGCCGAGCACCTTGCCCTTGGGCCATTTGTGGGGGCGGCCGCCGGAGCCTTCGTCCACCTCGGTCTCATAGAGCCAGTTCACCTTCGGGTCGTTCAGCGTCTTGCCGAAGCCGATGGGGATGTGGATCATCATGTTCGACCAGAACTGGCTCAGTTCGCGCGTCGGGCGATCATCGCCTCCTGCTTCGAGCAGCACGACCTCGGTATGGCGATCGGCGGACAGGCGATTGGCGAGCACGCAGCCCGCGCTGCCAGCGCCGACGATCACATAATCGACGGTGATTTCATCAGCCATTTTCTTGTCTTCCCTCCTAAACCGCGCGCGCGACCAGCCTCGCGCGGCTTTATGACTCATGGGCCGATACAAGGCGGCATTTCGAACAAAGTCAACAAACGATCCACTGGGCGCGTAAATCCGCGCTTCTTTTAGATCGGTTCGCCGGCTGCCCTTGCCCGCTCCAGCATCAGCGCCTCATCCTTGCGCACACGGGCGGCGAGGACAAGCAGCAGAATGACGATGGGGATGGCCACCCAGTTGGTGCTGAGGATCGCCACGCGCAGATCGCCACCCGTCGCATCCGACACCATGCCGACCTGATAGGGCCCGATGCCGACGCCGAAAATGGTGGAGACGATGAGATAGGAGCTGGCCGCGATGCCCCGCATGCGCGGCAGCACGAGGCCATACAGCAGCGAATAGAGCGGGGGGATCCAGCAGGTGAGGATCACACTGTAGAGGACGAAGCGCGTGTAGAAGCTACCCACATCGGCAGCCATGTACGTCCAGATCCCGACCAGGGGCGAGACGCCAAGCGCGAACAGCGTCAGCCAGACGCGGCCCCGGCCTGGCATGGAGCGATCGAACCAGTCCGCCAGCGGCCCCGCGATCATCGGCCCGGGCACGCCGATGAGGAGCGAGAGCGTGCCGAACTTGACCGCCGTCGCCGCCTGGGATTCGCCATAGACGGTCATGATGAAGGTCGGCGTGAAGGCCATCACGCCGTAGTTGATGACGGTCTGCAGCGCGCCGACAGCCATCGCGATCATCACGGAGGGCGAGCGCACGATCAGCGCGAAGGTCGGCCGGTCGGTGAGCGAGAGCCCCTGCAACAGGTTGAAGATGACGACCGCGCCGAAACCCATCACGCCCCATTGCAGCAGGTGCGGATTGATCGACACGCCGCCAAAATCGAGGCCGGGGCGCGGCGAGAAGGACGAGGTCAGGTAAACCATGGCCGTCATGGCAACGACCACCACCGCAATGAAACCGAAGCTGGCCATCCAGTTGCGCCCGGTCGCACCGCGCGCCGCGAGCGTGAGGAAATTGACGCCCGGCGTCACCGATCCAAGCAGCGTGAAGCTCGCCTTGAACGGCGCGGGATCGGGCGGCGTCTCGATGCCGTCCATCGCGCCGCGCCGGGGCTCCTTGAGGAACCAGAGCAGGATAGCGAGCAGCAGGCCCGGCGCCGAAGCGACGAGGAAGGCGAATTGCCAGCCGTGCAAGCCGAGCGGCGCCACGTCCACCGTGGGATAGCGCGTATCCCAGAAGTTCGCCGCGACGCCGCCGATGACATTGGAGAGCCCAAGGCCAACCGCGATCGACGCCGCGATCGTGCCCATCACCAGACCGCGCCGGTGCTTGGGGAAATAGTCGAACAGCAGCGATGTGCCCGCCGGCGAGGTGGCGCCCTCGCCGATTCCCACGCCCAGACGCGAGATGATGAGCACCGCAAAGCCGTTGGCGAAAGCCGCGAGCCCACTCGCCAGCGACCAGAACAGGATCGAGATGGAGAGGATCCGCGTGCGGATCCACCCATCCGAGAGCCGCCCGAGAGGCAGCGAGAACAGCGCATAGAAGAGCGCGAAAACCGTCCCGTAGAGCAGGCCCATCTCCGCATCGCCGATCTTCAGGTCCGCCTTGATGTGCGGCGCCAGAATGGCGAGGATGTTCCTGTCGAGGAGCGACATGGCGTTGCTGAGCGCAACGAGCGCCAGCGCATACCATGCCGTGCCGGAGACCCGGCCTGCCCCCGGGACTTGGCTCACAGCTTGAAGACCCGCTCTGCGTTGGTCTGCATCAGCTTCTTCTTGGTCTCGAGCGGGATGTCGAGATTGTCGTGCGTGCGCACCTCGTCCGCCACATATTCGTAGGGATAGTCCATCGCATACATGACGCGGTCCTCGCCGAGCTGGTCGATGCACAGCTTGATGGCGAGCGGGCAGGCCATGCCGCTGGTCGTCACGCAGACATTGTTGCGCATATAGTGGAACATGTCGTGCTTGAGCGGCTTCAGGCGCTCATAGCGCTGCGAGCGCACGCCAGCCTGATGCATGTAGTTGATGCGGAACAGCCAGTAGGGGATCGCCTCGCCGCCATGGCCCACGCAGATGGTGAGGTTCGGATAGCGGTCGAACACGCCGGTCGTCAGCAGGCGCAGCAGGTGATAGCCCGTCTCCACGCCGAAGCCGAACACGGCGCCGTCCAGCCCCGCCTCGACCATGCCGGCGATCATGGAGTCCGGCGGCGATTGCGGGTGGATGTAGAGCGGCAGGTCATTGTCGGCGCAGGCGCGCAGGATCGGGTCGAACTGCTCCTCGTCGAGATAATGGCCCTTGGTGTGGCTGTTCACCATCACGCCCTTGAAGCCCAGCTCGTTCTTGCCGCGCGCGATCTCCGCCGCGGACCATTCCGGGTCCTGCGGGACGATGGAGATCATGCCGGCATAGCGCGTCGGGTGGCGCTCACAGGCGTCCTTGAGCACATTGTTGGCGTTGCCCACCAGGCGCTTGGCCTCGTCCGCCTCGAACACCTGGCCGCCCGGCGAGGTCATCGAGAGGATGGCGACGTCGATGCCGGTCTCGTCCATCGCCTGGATGCGCAGCGTGTCGAGGTCCAGCAGCCGGTCGCGGATGAACTGGGTGCGCTCCGAGGGCGAGGTGCCGTAGAAGCCCCAGAGCGAGCTGGTCGCCTTGTCCGCCTTGCCCTCGCGCACGATGCGCAGATAGGCGTCGAGTTGCTCCTGCGTACCGAATGCCTCTTCCGTCGCAATACGCAGATAGCCCCGGTCGCCGCCGGTCTTCAATTCGTGAGTCACGTACTTCTCCTCATGACGGCCTGAACCGCCTCAACAACCCGATCCGCTCGCCCTCCTGGGGTAGAAGGACAGACCTCCCACCAGCCCGGGGCGAACGGATCCATGCAATTCCGGCTCCTTAGCCCTCGTGCACCACCTTGGTGACGAGGCAGGCGTGGACGCCCTCGCTGCCATCTTCGTGCCCGTGGCCCGACCACTTCACGCCGCCGAACGGCGAGTCCGCGCCGCCGATGGCCACGCTGTTGACGCCGAGCATACCGGTCTCCACCTCGCGGGCGATGCGGCGCTGCATCTTGACGTCGTTAGTCCAGCTATAGGCGGCCAGACCATAAGGCAGGCGGTTCGCCTCGGCGATCATGTCCTCGGCCTTGCTGAAGGGATTGATGAGCGCGACGGGGCCGAACGGCTCCTCGTTCATGATCTCGGCGTCGAGCGGGACCTCGCTCAGCACCGAGGGGGCGTAGAAATAGCCCTGATTGCCCAAGCGCTCGCCGCCGGCGTTCAGCTTCGCGCCGGCCTTCGTCGCGTCGCCGATCAGACGCTCCATCGCGTCGGGGCGGCGGGGATTGGCCATCGGGCCCATCTGGATGCCGTCATGCAGGCCATTGCCGACCTTGAGCGCCTTGGCGCGCTCGGCGAAGCCATCGCGGAACTTCTCGAACACATTCTCCTGCACGATGAAGCGGGTCGGCGAGACGCAGACCTGACCGGCATTGCGATACTTGTGGCCGACCATCACGTCCAGCACATGGTCGACATCGACATCGTCGAACACCAGCACCGGCCCGTGGCCGCCCAGCTCCATGGTGGTGCGCTTCAGATCCTCGGCCGCCAGCTTGGCGAGGTGCTTGCCCACCACGGTCGAGCCGGTGAAGCTCAGCTTGCGGATGATCGGCGAGGCGAGCAGATAGCTCGAGACCTGATCGGGCACGCCGAACACGGCCTGCGCCACTTCCTTGGGGAGCCCGGCGTCGAGCAGGCACTGCAGGATGCCCAGCGCGGAAGCCGGCGTTTCCTCGGCCGACTTCATGATTACGGAGCAGCCCGCCGCGATCGGCGCGCCGAGCTTGCGGCCGGGATTGCCGAGCGGGAAGTTCCAGGGGCTGAACGCCGCCACAGGGCCAACCGGCTCATAGGTGACGGTCGAGCGCATACCGGCCGGGCGCACCAGCGTGCGGCCATAGAGGCGCGAGACCTCGCCGGCGTAGAAATTGAACAGGCCCGCAACCATCAGCACTTCGATGCGGCTCTCGGCGAGCGTCTTGCCCTGCTCCATCGTCGCGATGCGGGCGAGATCTTCCTGCCGCTCCATGAGCAGCCGCGCCGCGCCGCTCAGCACCGTGGCGCGCTCCTGCGCCGTCCAGTTCCGCCAGCGCTCGAAGCCGCGCTGCGCCGTCTCCAGCGCGCGGTCGAGGTCGGCGGTGGTCGCAAGCGGCAGCTCGCCAAGCGTCTCGCCCGTTGCGGGGTTGACGATGGTCTGCGTGG
>JAFKLU010000206.1 GCA_017304105.1 Sphingomonadales bacterium | reverse complement strand
GCTCGGACGCGGTGCTCATCAACTCGACGATCAAACTTGCCCATGAGCTGGACATGCGGGTCGTGGCGGAAGGCGTGGAGGACGCTCAGGTGCTCGCAGCCCTGCAGCGTCTCGAATGCGATATCATCCAGGGCTATTATATCGGCCGCCCCGTCGCGCTGGAGGAGTTCATCAACAAGTTTCAGGTCAAGCCGGCGGCCGGCAGACGCGGCGTCGCTTAAGGCGGAGCAGGAACGAAAAAAGCGTCGACCCATCGGTCGACGCTCTTTCCAGGGGTACAATTGAACCGCCGGTCAGCGCATGCTGCCGCGCCGGATCAGATTGACCGCCGCCAGCAGGATCACCGCGCCAAGCAGCGACACGACCAGCGAGCTGAGCGAGATAGTGCCCGAGGTGATCGGGGGCGCACCAAGCAGCGGGGAGAGCAGCAGGCCCGCAACCACTGAGCCGACGATGCCGACGACGATATTCAGGAAAATCCCCTGCTGCGCATCCGTGCGCATGATGAGGCTGGCCAGCCAGCCGATGACGCCTCCGACAACCAACAGAATGATCAGACCCATGATCTGCCTCCTTCGTTTCCTGAAAACAGAATAGACAAGGAGACGCTTGGTTCCGGCAGCTGGGTCAGGCCCGGTCGAGCAAGTCCTTCAGATCATCGAAGCTGTAGGGCTTCTGGAGCAAGGGGAGCGCCTTATAGGCATCGGGCAGCCCGACCGCCTCGCCGAGACCCGTCGCGAACACGATGGGCACGCCCGCATCGCCCAACCGGTCGGCCACCGGCAGGCTGTTTTCTCCATCGGCGAGCAGCACATCCAATATGGCGAGATCGAAGCGCCGGCCATCGATGAGCGCAAGCGCGTCAGCGACGTTGCCCGCCGTCCGGACGTCCTCCACGCCCAGATCGAGCAGCAGGACCTCTGTGTTCATCGCGATCATCGGATTATCTTCGACGAGCAGCACTTGGGAAGGAAACGACATGTCCGGTTCCTTGACAGCTTGCGTCTCCGCCGTCCACGCGAAGCTGGTGAAGCAGGTGCGGCTTGCGACGGGCTGCGGCAAAGCGCCCCTCGACAGCGCCCCGACGCGTTCCTACCTTGACTGACGATGATGCGAGAGGCCAGGCAAATTTTCCGGCTGCCCGCCCACCGGGCGCCCGAATGAGCAGCGCTCCCGGCTGGCTCCGCCCGGAGCGGCACGGCATCTACCTCCCCGGCACCGATTGCTGGATCGATCCCTCCATCCCCGTCGCGCGGGCGCTGGTCACGCATGGGCACAGCGACCATGCACGTGGCGGCCATGGCCATGTCATCGCGACCGGCCCCACCCTCTCCATCATGGCGCTGCGCTACGGCGAGCAGCCATCCGCCGACCGGATTGACTATGGCGACACGATCGAACTGGGCGATGGCACGAACGCGACCTTCCTGCCCGCCGGGCATGTGCTGGGATCGGCGCAGATCCTGCTGGAGCGGCAGGGCGAGCGCGTGGTGGTGACCGGCGACTATAAGCGCCGGCCCGATCCCACCTGCGCGCCGTTCGAGCCGGTGGCCTGCGATGTTCTCATCACCGAGGCGACGTTCGGCCTGCCTGTCTTCGTCCACCCGCCCATTGGGCAGGAGCTGGACAAGCTGCTCGCCGCGCTGGCCGAGCGGCCGGATCGCTGCGTGCTGGTCGGAGCCTATGCACTCGGCAAGGCGCAGCGCATCATCGCGGAGCTGCGCGCGCGGGGCTTCAGCGATACCATCTACCTGCATGGCGCCATGGAGCGGATGTGCGCGCTTTATGAGGCGCATGGCGTACCGCTCGGCCCTCTCGCCCTGGTAGCCGACGCGACCCTCGACGATTTGCGCGGCCGGATCGTCATCTGCCCGCCGTCCGCGCTCAGCGATCGCTGGACCCGGCGCCTGCCCGATCCGTTGCAGGCCTTCGCCTCGGGCTGGATGCGCGTGCGCCAGCGTGGCGTGCAACGGGGAATCGAGCTGCCGCTCGTCATCTCCGACCATGCCGACTGGGAGGAACTGACCGGCACCATCGTCGAGCTCGCTCCGCAGGAAACCTGGATCACCCATGGCCGCGAGGACGCGCTGGTCCACTGGTGCGGATGGAGCGCTTCGCCCAACTGCTCGATCGTCTGATCTACACGCGCTCGCGCAACGACAAGATTGCGCTCGTGGCCGCCTATCTGCGCGACACGCCCGATCCGGATCGCGGCTGGGCGCTCGCGGCGCTGACCAGCGGCCTCGATTTTCCAGCGGTCAAGGCCTCGACCATCCGGGACGTGGTGGCGACCCGCGTCGATCCGCTGCTCTATTCCCTCTCGCGCGATTTCGTGGGCGATACGGCCGAGACGGCGAGCCTCATCTGGCCGCGCCTGCCGACCGGCGAACCGCCGCCCACCGTCTCCGAAGCGGTGGAGATCATGGCCGGCATGTCGCGCTCGACGGTGATGGCGCAGCTCGCGCGCCTGCTCGACCGGCTGGAGCCGGACGGCCGCTTCGCGCTGCTGAAACTGGCAACCGGCGCCATGCGCATCGGCCTCTCCGGCCGTCTCGCCCGCACGGCCTTCGCGCAGGCCTTCGGGCTGGATGTAGAGCAGGTCGAAGAGCATTGGCACGGCCTGCGCCCGCCCTATGCGGACCTGTTCGCCTGGGCCACCAGCCCGGAAGGCGCGGCGCCCGCCATCGACCCGCTCGCGTTCAAGCCCTTCATGCTGGCGCATCCTCTGGAGGAGGCGCAGCTCGACCTCGCCGAATTCGCCGTCGAGTGGAAATGGGACGGCATCCGCATCCAGCTCGTCGGCGATGGCAATGTCACCCGGCTGTTCAGCCGGGGCGGCGAGGAAATCAGCGGCGCCTTCCCGGAAATTGCCGCCGCTTATCCGATCCGGGCGGTGATGGACGGCGAACTGCTGGTGCGCGGCGACGTGCAGGGCGGCGAGGCGGCGAGCTTCAACGCGCTCCAGCAGCGCCTCGGCCGCAAGAAGGTAACCGGCGCGATGATGGCGGACTATCCCGCCTTCGTGCGCCTTTACGACCTGCTCGTGGAGGAGGACGAGGATCTGCGCTCCCTCCCCTGGACCGAGCGCCGCGCCCGCCTGGAACGCGCCGTTGCCCAATTGCCGCCCGAGCGCTTCGATCTCTCGCAGATCATCGCGGCGCAGGATTGGGCAACGCTTGTGCAACTGCGCGAGGACGCGCGCTCGCAGGCCTATGAAGGCCTGATGTTCAAGCGCCGCGAGAGCGCCTACATGGCCGGGCGGAAAGTGGGGCACTGGTACAAGTGGAAGCGCCAGCCCCTCACCGCCGACTGCGTGCTGATGTATGCCCAGCGCGGCTCAGGCAAGCGCTCCAGCTATTATTCCGACTATACCTTCGGCTGCTGGACCGCGCCGCCAGAGCAGGGCGGCGAGTTGCTACCTGTCGGCAAGGCCTATTTCGGCTTTACGGACGAGGAGCTGAAATGGCTCGACGGCTTCATCAGGCGCCACACCGCGAACCGCTTCGGCCCCGTGCGCGAGGTGGAGAAGACGCTCGTTCTGGAAGTCGCCTTCGATTCCATCCACCTCTCCCGGCGCCACAAGTCAGGCCTCGCGATGCGCTTCCCGCGGATCGCGCGGATAAGAAGCGACAAGCCGGCCGAGGAAGCAAATCTGATCGTGGACCTGATGGCGCTGGTGAGCTGATCTGCCGCTCCCCACATCGCCGCCGGCCCATTCCCTGCCTCAACCGTTGGCGACGCGATCCAGTTCGTCAAGGATTTCGGTATGGGAGACCGACTGCGTCTTGGACTTGAAGCCGCTCTGCCCATCGTCACTCAGCATGTCCTCAAGGCTGCGCCGGGCGCGCGCGACGCGGCTCTTCATCGTGCCGACCGCGCATTGGGCGATGTCCGCCGCTTCCTCGTAGCTGAAGCCCCCCGCGCCTACGAGCAGTAGCGCCTCGCGCCGCTCCGGGGAGAGCCGCATCATGGCAGAGCGCAGGTCGCCCATGTGCAGCCCGTCCTCCTGCCCCGCCGGCTGGCTGAGCAGCTTCTCCGCCGCATCGGGATCATATTCGCCACGGAAGCGGTTGCGCCGCGCCTCGCTCAGATAGACGTTGCGCAGGATCACGAAGGTCCAGCTGCGCATGCTCGTGCCGGGCTGGAAGGATTCGCGCGCCGCCCAGGCCTTGAGCATCGCCTCCTGTACCAGATCGTCGGCGTAATCGGGGCGGCCGCACAGACCACGCGCAAAGGCGCGCAGATGGGGCAGGACCCGGGTCATTTCGGCCCGAAAATCGAAGCCTGGGGGCGCCTTAGCTGCGGTCACTAGTCTGATCCAGCTTCTTGAGCAGTTCGGCGAAGTCGTCGGGCAGTTGCTCCTCGACCACTTCGTCATACATGCGCCGAAGGCCCTCGGCCCAAACCGGCTTGGCACGAGCTTTGCGCTCGGCGGCTTTACCGCGCGGGGACTCCGGGTTGCTGGACATGTCCCTATTTGAACCCCGGTTCAGCAGATTGTCGAGTTGAGATTCCACGATCTGACGAAAAGCCTCCATAATGATCAGGTCGCGCCGCGACGCCGCCGACCCTTTTGACGAACCCCCGGATCACCAGCGATCACGAGCCGATGGCGCGGTGTCTCCGGGCATTCTCATGCCTGCCGATCGCGTGGACGGTGCCGTCAAAGGCCGCTTACGACCGCCTTGCAGCGCGGCATTCGCCATCCCGCTTCTCCCGAGCTAAAGCATTGGACAGCAATGGAACGAACTCGGTCTCAAAGAGTTCCGTCCTCGGGAGGCGAATTTGGTGGGGCAATGACAGGTTTGAAATTGGGCGAATGGGCGAAGGGTCGATTTGATCGGTGGCTTCGCGACTATCCCCGCGCGACTCCGATCGCCGTATTCCTTTTTACCATCTCGCTGGTCTGTGCCAGTGGCTGGTCGGTCGAATTGGCCGGCGAGCGCACCCGCCGAGCCGATGCGGCCGCCCGCGCGACTGAGATCGCCGCCGCCATCGAGCGACAGGCCGCCGCCAACAGCGCCTATTTCCAGGCCACGAGCGCGTTGTTCGCCAGCGCGCAAACGGTCTCGCCGCAGTTCTTCCAGCAGTTCGTAGATCGGCTCCGCCTCGACTACGACCTTTCGGGCGTCGTGGCGTTTGGCTGGTCGGAAGCGCTGGATCGCGGTGCGCTGCCCGCTCTCCAGGCGCGCATGGCCGCGCAGGGTTTCTCCGATTTCCGCATTTACCCCGCTCCGGCGCGAGGGGATCGGGCGCTCAATGCCATTACCATGCTTGAGCCGCGCACGACCGGCAACATGGCGCTGATTGGCTACAACATGGCGAGCGAGTCCCGTCGCGCCGCCGCCATGGCCCGTGCCCGCCGCACCAATGCGATGGCCTCGACCGATCCGGTGCAACTCGTCATCGATCGGGACCGCACCTCATCTCCTGGTTTCATCGTCTATCTGCCAGTCTCCGAGATAACGGGCAGGCGCCGCTTCAAGGGCTTTGTCTATGGCGCGATCCGCACGAAGGATTTCGTCGCCTCGGCGGTCAAGCAGGATCTGCTGGTGGACGGCCGGGTCGACCTGATCCACAGCACCGACAAGGGCGAGGAGCACATCTTCGCGTCGAGCGGCGAGACTGTCCTGCTCGGGCAGCCGGTCGAGCAACGCCTGTCGGTCTTCGGTCAACAATGGACGCTGCGCTATTATCCGCTGGCTGGCCACGGCGCCTCTCCGCTCACGCTGGTCGTGCTGGTCGGCGGCGTATCCTTCTCGCTGCTGCTGCTGGCCTATATCCTGCTCGTCCAGCGGCGGAACGAGGATCTGCAAACTTTGGTCTCCGCCCAGGCCGAGCGAGAAGCGGAACGCGCTGCCTTCGTGCGCGAGCTCAACCACCGTGTGAAAAATTCGCTGGCGAACGTGACGTCCATCATCGCACTCACGCGACGTAACGCCACGGACATCGACAGCTTCACCAGTAACCTGCTGGAGCGCGTGCGTGCGCTTGCCGCGAGCCACTCCCTGCTTGATGGCGCGCAATGGGGTCCGACCGATCTCAAGGCGCTGATTGAAGCCCAGCTCGGCTCCCACGATCATGGGCAGGGCCGCATCCGGATCAATGGCCCCAATGTCCTGATCTCGCCAAATGATGCCCTCTCGATCGGTCTCGCGCTGCACGAGCTACTCACCAATGCCGTGCGCTATGGCGCCCTCTCTGCGGAGAGCGGCCATGTCGACATAAGCTGGAACATCGCGGGTGAAGCAATCCAGGTGCACTGGGAGGAGCATGGGGGCCCCGACGTCACGGAGCCCGCCAAGCGCGGCTTCGGCCTCAACCTCATCGAGCGGGCGCTTGCACAGGAGCTGGGAAGCCCGATCTCGATCGCGTTTCAGCCCAGCGGTCTTCGCTGCCAGTTCACCATCCCCCTGCGCCCGCCCAGGTCATTCCGGCTGCGCAACGGACAACGGGGCAAGGCGACCGCAGCTGCCGGCTGAACGGCCAAGGCCAGATCAGCCAGCCTTCTGCCCCGCCGCCGGTCAGCTCAGCGGGGCGGTAGAGCCGAAGAAGATCACCTGGCCGATCGTCGCGCGGACGAAATCATCGCTGAACGGCTTGGGAATGAGATAGGTCGGCTCGGGGCGCTCGCCAGTCAGCAGACGCTCCGGGAAGGCGGTGATGAAGATCACCGGCACGGAGAATTTCCCCAGTATCTCGTTGACCGCGTCGATGCCGGAGCTGCCGTCTGCGAGCTGGATGTCGGCCAGCACCAGCTCGGGCCGATGCGTATCGAACAACGCCACCGCCTGCGCATGGGTGGTCGCGGTGCCGACGACACGGTGCCCGAGCGACGTCACGATTTCCTCAATCTGCAAGGCGATCAAGGGCTCATCCTCAATGATGGCTCGATCAGCGGCAGGATCTCCGTTTCGGGGCGATCCAGTATCTGCGCGATCTCGGCGGTCGAAAAATCCTCTACCGAGCTCAGCAGCAGGGCCTGCCGCTCCAGCGGGGTCACCATCTCCAGCCGGCTGGCCACCGTCGCATCCTCATCCGAGGTCGGCTGCCCCGCCACCGTCAACTCGGCGCCGGTGCTCGCGTAGATTTTCGTAAAGGCCGCAAACAGGCCCACGCGCGAGCCGGAAATCTGCTCACGCAGGGCGGGATCGGCCAACGCCGCCTCCAGCAACTCCCGCACGAGTCCGTCGCCCAGCGATTGCGATCCGGTAAGGATGCGCGCGTAACGTCGCACATAGGGAAGCTGCCGGGCGATCAGGTCGGATAGGGCCATAAAGGTGCGCCTCCTTGTTTCTCTTATACACGCCTTCTCAGCGCGACTGAACAGCGGGTTTTCACCCGGTAACCACGCGAATCTATGAGTTCCCGGCCATCGCGGACAAGAATTTTATTTTTTCCGGTGCCGGGAACCATAAGCGCAACGGCCCGTTTTGGGCGCGAAACTGACATTCACCTGCCCCCGAAATGTCAGTTCGGCCTGGCCGGTTCCCGACCCTCCTCACCCCCCAAAAATCGGGAGCCGGCCAACTCCTCCCCCCCTCCTCCACGTCGCCCCGCCGGAACCAATCGGCGATGGCGCCGTTCCTTTGGCGACACCTTCGAAGCAAGGCATGGAGAAGGAAATGCGAGCCCTCGCAATGAAAACCGAACCGATCGCCAATGGACGCGACGTCATCGTGTCGCTCGGGGCCAAGGCCCGGCGCTTCAAGGACACGAACCTGCCCAAAGTCGCATCGGCGGCCGAAACGACCGGCAAGGCCATATCCGACTTCGCTCTCTCGACTTCCCGGTCTGTCTCGCAGTCGCTGCGCCAGCAGCAGCCGAGCAAATCTTCCCGGGTTGGCGCCCTGCTGGGAAGCCTGCCGCTTCTTCGCGGCGCGGGCCGCTTCGCAATGCGCAACCCGGCCCTGCTCGCCGCAGCCGGAATCACCGTCGCCGCCGTCGGCTATCTGGCCTGGCGCAACCAGCAGCGGCAACAGCTGGAACCGGACGACGCGTCGGCTGAATCCGCCATGCTCTAGGTCAGGAATTTTCCCGTGTGCGGGAACCAACGGGAATTCCACGCATTCCGCCGCTGAGATCTGGCACCATCGGGCTATTTCGATGCTGCAGGCCCGGTGGTGCCAGATCCATTCCAGGATGAGAGAAGATTCGAAGAGTCGGGTAGCCCGCGGCTGGCCGTTAGCCAAGCAATCTGCGCCGCAGATTTTGCATGCCTTGTCCGATCACCGCGCTTATAAGGTGCTCAGCCGAAAAAGGTGGAAGTCGCTTCGACAAAGAGGCGGCGGGGGTCGTAGAATGAAACAGGGATTGGGATTTGCGCGTTCAGCGCAATGCGGGCGGCGTCGACTTTGCGCCGTCCAGCCATCTGCAGCATGGCTGTCCGATCACGCCAGAACATGCGCTCCGGGCGCGCGAAACTCGGCAGGCTGATCGCTGATGGCCCGTCTTCTCTTCAACGATCGGGCGCAGGCGTTTGCGGGCGGTGAGGCTCCGCGAACCGCCTCGCTCACGGAGCGTCTGGCCAAGCGCCTGTTCGACAAGGGCCGCGCACAGCAGTCCGCCGCCATTTCGCCACCGCCAACGCAGCTCGCCCTGCCGCTTGGTGACCACATACAAGGCCATGCTTTCGATGCGCCGTCGCTCTTCCGCGAGGCACGCCGCATCGAGCCGGTGCTGAGCTACGAGCAGGCCCGCGTGGACGAAATCATTCCCGATGCGCAGGCACCGGCAGCGGCTCCGAGCGATCGGCTCGTCCTGCCGGGCGGCAGTGGCCTCGTCCTCTACGATGGTCCCACTGCGGCGCTCGGCTTCGACTGGATGCAGTGGGGCGAAAAGGCCGATCCCGACGGCATGCGCCCCGCAGTCGACGCGACAGTCGGGGCGACCGACCTGCTCAAGGGCGGCCGGATGCATCGCAAGCTTACCAGGCGCCGCTGCATCATTCCGCTGACCCGCTATTCCATTCCAGTGCGCGAGGGCGAAATCTGGTCGCATCTCTGGGTGTCCCCCACCCAGGGCGGCGTCGCCTGCGCCGCCGGTGTCTGGGTCTCGGAGCCCGGCAAACGCGCCCACTTTGCCATGGTGACCGGCGGGCCCGGCGGCGAGCCGGGTGGTCCGCTGCTGCTGCCGGAGGACGACCTGCTCGTCTGGTTGCGCGCCCCTCTGAAGGATGCACTCGGCCGGATCGCCCGCCAGCTTGCTCAGCCGAGCTGACGATCAGTCGGCCTGACGCGCGCACCAACCCCCGTAGAGCAGGATCACCCCATAACAGAGCGCTGGCAGGCCCAGCGCGGCGCTGAGGCTCCCGGTGAGGTCGGCGAGCGACCCGGTCAGCGGCGGCACGACAGCTCCGCCCACGATGGCGACGCAGATCACGCCCGAACCATCGGCCGCACGCGCCCCCAGCCCTTCGCAAGCCAGGCTGAAGATCGTCGGGAACATGATGGCGTTCATCAGACCGATGGCGAGCAGTGCGTA
>JAFKLU010000205.1:3695-8537 GCA_017304105.1 Sphingomonadales bacterium | reverse complement strand
GGACCGTCCGGACACGAGGACAGTTGCGGGGATTGCCGGCTCCTTCTTCGTCATTCCCGCGAACGCGGGAATCCAGTGGCGACGATGCGATACGGAGCGTCACGTCCAATCTGATGCAGCGCGTCGCGCAGCATCGCGCCGAGCTGTTCGGCGGCTTCACGGCCGCACATGGGGTCAAGCTGCTGGTCTGGTCCGAGCAACGTGCAACGATGGAGCATGCGATCATGCGAGAGAAGCAGATCAAGAAGTGTGGCGCAGGGCCTGGAAACTCGATTTGATCGAGCAGGCGAACCCGGACTCGCACGGTCTCGCTGTCAGTCCTGGCTTTGTGCCGATAGGGTGACTGGATTCTCGCCTTCGCGGGAATGACGAAGAAGGGGCAGGTAACGACCGCCAACCACCCGATTGAGCCATCTGGCAGCCCGCTCCGCTTCACCCCGCGAGGAAACCCCCATCCACCGGCAGGATCGCGCCGGTGATGTAGCGCGCGGCGTCCGAGGCGAGGAACACCGCCGCGCCGGCCACGTCGCCCGGTTCGCCGATCAGCTTCATCGGCGTGCGCGCCATGATCATCGCCTCGCGCTGCGGCGTCTTTTCCTCGTCGGGAATCAGCGGCGTCTCGATGAAACCCGGCGCGATGGCGTTCACGCGAATGCCCTCGGCCGCCCATTCGACCGCCAGCGCCTTGGTGAGCTGCATCACCGCGCCCTTGGAGGCAGCATAAGCCGCGGCATTTCCGGCGGCGGTAAACGAGCGGATGGAGGCGAGATTGATGACCGCGCCCCCGGTCGCCTGGAGCTGGGCATGGAAGGCGCGGCACATGTTGAACGCGCCGCCAACGTTGATCGCCATGGTGCGCGCCCAGATTTCCGGCGCGCCGGGATCTGTGATGCGGCCCTGCCGGATGATGCCCGCATTGTTGACGAGGATCGAGACCGAGCCAAGCGATGCGGCGAGTGCCTCGCAGGCGGCGGCATCGGTCACGTCGAGCGCGACGGCGCTGGCCTCCCGGCCAATGGCATCGGCGGCCTTCTGCGCAGCCGCGCCATCAATGTCCGTCAGAACAACGCGCGCTCCGGCGGCGGCCAGCGCCCCCGCGATCGCCTCGCCAATGCCCCGTGCCGCGCCCGTGACGACGGCGGTGCGTCCCTGCAATGTCATGCTGCCTCTCCCGCGTTGCTTTTGATACCGGTAACGATTCTCCGGGACGTTCGCAACGGGGCTTGTTTCCAGCGGGATTATGGCAGGGCGAGAAGGGAGCGCGCGCCGCCTGCCCCTCAGCTGCTCGCCCGTTGCACGATCTCGAAGCCGAGATCCACCGAGCGGACCGGCAGGTCGCGATCGAAGATGCGCGCCAGCAGCATTTCCGCGCTACGCCGCCCGATCTCGTGGCGCGGCAGGCGCAGCGCGGTGATGGCGGGATTGACGTGGCGCATCAGCTCCAGATCGTCGAAGCTGGCGATGGCGAGCCGTCCCGGCACGTCCCAGCCGCGCCGGTTGCATTCGAGCAGCGCGCCGACGGCGAGCACGTCGCCCGCGCAGAACAGGGCGTCGGTATCGGGCGCCAGGCGCTCGATCTGGGCGATGGCTTCCGCGCCGCCGCCAAAGCCGCGGGAGACCGAGACGATCCGCCGCGGATCGACCTCCTGCCCCAGTTCCTTGAGCGCATCGGCATAGCCGAGCTGGCGTTCGGTCGCGCGGGGATTGTCCGCGAGGCTCGCAAAGGCGATCCGGCCGTAGCCGAGCCGGGCGAGATGCAGCGTCATGGCCTTGGCGGCCGCCCGGTTGGAATAGCTCACGACCATGTCGATCGGCTCCACCGGCATGTCACCATTCTCGATCACCGGCACATTCGCGCCGCGCAACATGCGGATCGCGGCGGGGCTGTGCCGGGTCGAGTGCAGCACGAGGCCGGCGACGCGCTGGGCGAGGAAGGCGGCGATCACCGCTTCCTCCTCCTTCGGATCGTCCGTGCTCTCGGCCAGCATGAGCTGGAAACCGGCCGGGCGCAGCACGTCCGAAAAGGCCTTCACCGTCTGCGCGAAAATGGAATTCTCCAGGCTCGGCAGCACAAGCCCGATGACGTTTGACTTGCTGGACGAGAGGCTGCGCGCGAGGTGATTGTGCACATAGCCGAGCTGGCTCACCGCGTCGAACACGCGCTGGCGCACCTTCTCCTTCACCTTCTCGGGATGATTGAGCGCGCGCGAGACGGTCATGCGCGATACGCCGGCGAGCTCCGCGACTTCGTGCATGCGCACGCCGCCACCGCCCCTGGATGAAGTTTTGACAGGCACTTTTATCTCCTCACCCTCTGTTACCATGCTCGCTGCGGGGAGCAAGCCGGGCGGAAACGCCGCGCGCCGCGCATCATATGAGAGGCTTGCCACTCAGGCGAAAGACGTTTAGACCAAATTTGATACCGGTATCTTTTTGAGTCCGGACAAGGAGGGGTTCCGTGGTAGCGACCGCGTCGCAGATCATGTCCAATTGGGTGGCGCGCACCCGTTTTGAGGATATTCCCGCCGATGTCGTGGCGGCCACGCGGCGGCGCATCCTCGACGTGATCGGGCTTTCCATCGCAGGCGGCGAGACGCCGTTCGGCAAGGGCGTGCGCGGCTCGGCGAGCGCCTGGCCTGGCACGGCGGCGCGGCTCTGGGGCACGGACGGGACGGCGAGCGCGGCCGGTGCGGCCTTCGTCAACGGCGCCTGTTCGCAGGCGCTCGAATATGACGACACGCACAATGAATCCATTGTGCACATGAGCAGCCCGTCCGTGGCCGCCGCCCTGGCGCTCGGCGATGAGCTGCACGCGAGCGGCGAGGCGATCGTCGGGGCGATCGCGATCGGCAATGAACTTTCCTGCCGCGTGGGCAGCGTGACGCCGCAGCAATTCCATAAGCGCGGTTTCCATCCTTCCGGCCTGTTCGCGCCCTTCGGCGTGTGCTGGCTCGCGGGCCATATGCTGGGGCTGGATGCCGGGCAGATGGCGCGCGCGGCGGGCATCACCGGCAGTTTCGCGGCGGGGCTCATCCAGTGCTGGGTGGACGGCACCCAATCCAAGTTCCTGCATCCCGGCTGGGCCGCGCAGTCCGGCATCATCGCCGCGACGCTCGGCGGGAATGGCGTCACCGGGCCGGGCGAGGTGTTCGAGGGGCGCTTCGGCCTGTTTGCCTCGCATCTCCAGACTGCCGAGCCGCAGCCCGATTTCGCGCGGCTGACCCTCGACCTTGGCGAGCGCTGGGACAGCCGGGCTTCCTCGTTCAAGCCCTTCCCGGTCGCGCATGTCATCCACCCCTATATCGACGCGCTGCTGCGGCTGCGCGAGCGGCATGGCCTGACGCCGGAGAAGGTGGAGCGGATCGTGGTGCCGGTGGCGCCCTATATCGTGCCGATCGTGTGCGAGCCGGTCGGGGAGAAGCGCCGGCCGAACACGGATTCGCATGGCCGTGTCTCCATGCAATATACGCTCGCCGAGGCGCTGGCGCTGGGGCGGATCGGCAAGGATGCCTATGCCGAAAGCTCCCTGCGCGATCCCGCGATTCTCGCGCTCGCCGACCGGGTCGAGTTCGTGGTGGACGAGGCGATGCCGGGCTCCGAGCAGTTCAAGGGCGTGGTCGAGGTCTTCGCGCGCGATGGCGGGCATTGGGTCGAGGTGGAGGAGCATAATCACGGCTCGCCCGAAAATCCGATGACCGATGCCGACATCGAGGCCAAGTTCCGCGAGAATGTGGCCGGCGTACTGAGCGACGCACAGGCCACCCGCGTGGTCGAGACGGTGATGGCGATCGATCGTCTGTCCGATGCCTCCGCGCTGAGTGCGCTGCTGGTCCCGGCCCATGGCTGAGCCGATCCGCCTCGATGGGCGCGCGGCGCTCGTCACCGGCTCGATCGGGGGGCTGGGCTATGCGATGGCGAGCGAGCTGGCCGCGGCGGGCGCGTCCGTCGTCCTCACCAGCCTGGAGGCGCCCGAGGATGTCGAGCCGCAGCGCGCCGCGATGGCGCGGGCGCATGGTGGCGCGGTCCATTATGTGCAGGCTGATCTCACCGACCGCGCCGCGCTGCGCGCGCTCGTGGTCAAGGCGAGCGACCTGTGCGGCGGCATCGATATTCTGGTCAATAATGCGGTGGTGCGCCATTTTGCCCCGGTCGAGACGTTTCCGCTCGACGCGTGGGACCGGGCGCTGGCCGTGAACCTGAGCGCCGCGCTGATCGCGACGCAGCTCGTGCTGCCCGGCATGCGCGCGCGCGGCTATGGGCGCATCTTCAACATGACCTCGGTTTATGGCTCGCGCGCCACCGTCCAGCGGGTCGACTATGTGACCACCAAGACAGCGCTGCAGGGCCTCACGCGCGCCATCGCGCTGGAGACGGCGGGCAGCCCGGTGAGCTGCCACGCGCTGACGCCGGGATCGGTGCTGACGCCGATCTGGCAGCAGCGGGTGGAGGCGCTGATGGCCGAGAAGAGCATCAGCCGCGCCGAGGCGGAGGCGCTGTTCCTCGATGGCAAGCAGCCGAGCGGCACCTTTGTGAGCCCGGACAGCGTCGCGCAGGTCATGCTGCTGCTGTGCGGGCCGGCCGGGCCGGACATGAACGGCGGGATCGTGCCGATCGAAGGCGGCTGGCTCGCGAACGGCTGAGGCCGAAATCTCAGGAAAGGATGAACGGACGTGAGCAAGGCGGACATATTGGGCTTCATCGGGCTCGGCAGCATGGGCAGCGCCATGGCGCCGCATCTGCTCGCCGCCGGGCACAAGGTCGTCGCTTATGATCCATCGGCCGCGGCGATGGAGGCCTTTGGCGCTGCTGGCGGAGCGCTGGCCGGCTCCGCAGCGCAGGTCG
>JAFKLU010000205.1:0-3688 GCA_017304105.1 Sphingomonadales bacterium | reverse complement strand
GAGCAGGCCGACATCGTGTTCCTCAGCCTGCCGACGCCCGCCGTGGTGCAGGAGGTCGCGCGGGCGCTCATCCCCGCCGGGCCGCGCATCGTCGTCGATCTCTCGACCACCGGGCCGCGCGCCTCGATCGCCGTGGCGCAAGAGCTGGAGGCAGCCGGCATCCGGTTCGTCGACGCGCCGGTGAGCGGCGGCCGTGCGGGCGCGCTCGGCGCGCGGCTCGCGCTCATGGTCGCCTGTCCATTGCCAGTCTGGGAGGACGTGCGGCCACTGCTCGCCCTGTTCGGCAAGACCTTCCATGTCGGCGAGGGCGCGGGGCAGGCGCAGACCATGAAGCTCGTCAACAACATGCTCTCCGTGGTGGCGCTGGCGGCGACGTCCGAGGGCATGGCCATGGGCGTCAAGGCGGGGCTCGATCCGGCGGTGATGCTGGAGGTGCTCAACGCCTCCAGCGGCAAAAACAGCGCGACGACCGACAAGATGCCGCGCGCAGTGCTGCCCGGCACGTTCGATTTCGGCTTCGCCACGCAGCTCTCGCTCAAGGACATGAAGCTCTGCCTGGACGAGGCGGAAGCGGCGGGCGTGCCGATGATCGTCGGGCCGGCAGCGCGGACCATGCTCAACATCACCCAGGCGAGCTACGGCCCGGAGGCGGATTTCACCTCCATGGCACGCGTGGTCGAACAATGGGCGGGTGTGCAGATCCGCGCGGAACGCTAGAAATGTCGGGGCGGATCGGGCTGGCGCGGGCGGCATAGGAGGAGGCGCCAAGATGTCGGAACAGACCTTCGAGATCACCGCCATCCGCTATGGCCATCATGACCGTAACGCGGCGGCCAATTTCATCGGCGGCGATGAGCATGACGCGCCGATGCCGCTCGATTATTATGTCTGGGCGATCCAGCGGCCCGGCAAGACCTATCTGCTCGACACAGGCTTCGACGCGGCCATGGGCAGGCAGCGCAACCGCCGGCTGGTCCGCCCGATCGAGGAGGGGCTGGCGGCGGTCGGCATCGGCATCAGCGACGTGTCGGACGTCATCATCTCGCACATGCATTTCGATCATGCCGGCAATCGCGACATGTTCCCGCACGCCACCTATCATGTGCAGGACGCCGAGATGGCCTTTTGCACCGGCCGCTGCATGTGCCAGCCCTTCATGAACCACAGCTTCGACGTGAAGGACGTGCAGGCGATGATCGGCCGCATCTATGCGGGCAAGGTCGCCTTTCATGACGGTGACGGAGAGATTGAGCCGGGGCTGACCGTGCATTGCCTTGGCGGGCATACCCGTGGATTGCAGGTGGTGCGGGTGAAGACACAGCGCGGCTGGGTGGTGCTCGGCTCGGACGCGGCGCATTTCTACGCCAATTTCGAGCAGTATCGGCCGTTCCCGGTTGTCGACAGCGTGGCGGACATGATGGCGGGCTATGACCGCATGCGCGCCCTCGCCAGCTCGATCCGTCATATCGTGCCGGGGCATGATCCGCTGGTGCTGGAGCGCTATCCAAGGGCGCGCGACGGGATCGACGACATCGTGCGGCTCGATCTGGAGCCGGTGGCTTATTGAGGCAAGCTGCGTCCCTGCATCGCGTTGAGATCAAGCCGTCCGTTGCGGGGTTTGCCGAGCAACCGCCCCGGGAAATCAGCGGCACAGCGCCGCGCCGGACAAACCTTTCGATCTTGCTTGTGGGCGGCTCGAACCTGGCGCGCCGCAGTCTCCCTCGCCATGTCTGACATTGCGACAAGCGCGATTTTCAGATCCGCGCGAGGAGCCATACCGCCTGCGTATGGTCCCGGTGTCACTTTGCAATAGACAGGGTTCCAGCCGCGCCGTCTTATGTCTCTCGGGAGTAACCACGCGTGAATATGGACAGAAAGCCGCTGTAACGGCGCCTTTTTGTTCGGCGATGGGGCGAGCCAACCGGCGGGACGGAGCAGGCGACAAAAAGAGCGCCTCCCGAGCCCGGCGGGAAGAATGAAGACTAGGCTAGGGGAGATGCGATATGGCGGGTTCCGCTTCGAACGGCGTTTGGGCACTGCTGGCGACGAGTGGGCTGATCTGGGCTCATGCGCCCGTATCAGCTCAGGCTGAGGCCGGTGCGCCACAGCAGGCGGAGGTGCAGCCCGGCGACATCATCGTGACGGCGACGCGCCAGGGCGACGCGCTGCTGAGCCGCGTGCCGATGAGCATCAGCGCCAAGACGCAGGAAGCGCTCGACCAGCAGGGCGTGAAGACCGCCAGCGATCTCTCGCGCCTCGTTCCGGCGCTGCGCATCGATGATATGGGGGCAACCGCGTCCAACATCTCCATTCGCGGCGTCCGCTCGGAAGTGGGGACGGCGACGACGGGCGTCTATCTCGATGACACCGCGCTGCAGGCGCGCACGCTGGGCGGATCGGCCTCGGGCGGCGGTGCCTTCATTCCGCCGCTCTTCGATCTGGAGCGCGTCGAGGTGCTGAAGGGCCCGCAGGGCACGCTCTACGGCGGCTCCTCGCAGGGCGGTACGGTGCGCTTCATCAGCGTGCAGCCGAGCCTCACGGTCAGCTCCATCTCCGCACGCGCGGAGATCAACCAGGTCGATCAGGGCGAACTCGGCTACGAGGTGGGCGTCGCCGCCGGTATCCCGCTGATCGACGGCGTGATGGGCCTGCGCGTTGCCGCGTTCGAGCGGCACGTCGGCGGCTATCTGAACTATATCGACCGGCGCAATCCCGGCACGCCCATCGCGCAGGACGAGAACTGGCGGCAGCAGCGGCTGTTCCGCGCGGCGCTGGCCATCGAGCCGACCACGAACCTGCGCATCACGCCGAGCTTCGTCTACGCCTACGACAAGAAGAACAAGTTCGACGAGATCTATCGCTCGATTCCCGCCTACACGACGCCGGCCTACGGCACCTATTACACGGCGCCACCGGCCGGCAGCCCGGCAGGCACGCCCGCCCGCGGCGCGCCCTTTGGCGGCACCATCGCGACCGGCGGCACGGGCGGGCTGCTGCCTGCCGGCTATGTGCCGCCGACGACCAGCGGTGTCGTCACCGACATCCCGGGCGCGAATGGCCGGCCGGTCTGGGTCCACGCGGCGCACACCTATCCCGCCCTCAACCTTGGCGACTATGACTCGCTGGAGGTGACCAACGTCGCAGACAGCTACACAGGCGCCATCACCCCGGAGCGCAACGGCCGCGCCAACGAGATGTATCTGGGCACGGCGTCGATCGACCTCGATCTGGGCGACGTGCAGATCAAGTCCGTATCGAGCTATCTGAAGGACAGCGGCAAGGGCACCTTCACGTCCTCGCTCATCTCCGGCGTCAACATCACCTCGACGACGGGTTATGCGCCGAGCACCAACTCGCCCTTCATCTTTGACGCGGTCGCGCCGATCGTCAGCCTGTTCGACTTCTTCGCCGAGCGCGAGGCCAAGTCGCAGGAAGTGCGCCTGACTTATGGCAATCCGGACGTGCCGGTGAGCTTCGTGATCGGCGGCTACTGGTCGGATGCCACGACCAAGTCGGACAGCATCAACACCAATGACCGCTCGGCCGGACGCCTTGCCACTTATGGTATCGGCCAGACCTTCTTCGCCGTCCATTCGGCGGCGGACGTCGCCTCGCTGATCCAGCAGCGCGTGGTGCAGAATCTCTCGGAAACCTCGACCGCCATCTTCGGCGAGGCGACCTTCGCGGT
>JAFKLU010000204.1 GCA_017304105.1 Sphingomonadales bacterium | reverse complement strand
GCCGCAGGTGCATCGCGCGCTGCTCGACAAGATAGCCTGCCACATCCCGGATCGGATAGCCGCCCGGCCGCGTGCCGCCCTTTCTGCGCGGTTCGGGCACGCTGACCATCATCAGCACCGCCACCGCCAGCCCCGGCAGGCCCAGCGCGAGAAACACGATTTGCCAATTGTGCATGAGGCCGATGCCCGGCAGGTGAATGGGCGGCAGATGATCGACGAGGCCGTAGATGAGCCCGCCAAGCAGCAGAGAGAGCGAACTGCCGATCATGACGCCCGCCGACTGGATCGCAAAGGCGCGCGGCAGGCGCTCGCGCTTGATTGCGTCGGTGATGACGGAGAGCGATGCCGAGGTGTTCACGGACTCGCTGGCGCCGATGAAGGCGCGGCACACGAACAGGGTCCAGAAATTCTGCGCGACCCCGCACACCGCCGTCGCCACGCTCCAGATCGCCAGGCAGGCCGCGATCAGGCTGCGCCGCACGCCGCTGTCGATGAGCCGCGAGGCCGGTATGCCGACAACGACCGCCGGCAGGGTGAACGCCAGGCCCAGCAGCAGGCTGACCTCGGTGTCGGTCAGGCCGAAGTCCCGCTTCAGCGGCTGGACAAAGAGGGAGAGGACGCCCCGGTCGATATAGGAGAGCATCGCCACCGTGGCGAGCACACCCACCGTGTACCAGCCGCGCGGCCCGGTCTCGTCCGCAACTTCGGCAATCTTCTGCGTCACTGTCCCCATCCCTTCATGCGGGCGACTGATGCCGCCTCTGTCGCCACATGCTTATCATGTTATCTATTTCTGGATACCGCAAATTTGCGGACCGGCCGGGGCGCCGCCTGCGGGCTTTCGGAACGGAGCGGGAAGAACGATGCGGGCGGTTCGAAATCCTGTGCGAAAATGTTCATTCCGGAGCAGGATTAACTCCGTGACAACCGAAACTGGTCCAACAGTTGCGCCATGGACCTGGGGCAAAATCACCGGATGGGAAGGCTCGCGCGCCTCGTCGCCTTGCCGCTTATGGCGGGCCTGGCATATTGCCTCGTCGCCACAGCGACTGTGCGGCTAACCGGGAGCCACGAGGCGATCCCCGCAATCTGGTCCGCCAATGCCGTGCTGCTCGCGATTTTGCTGCTGCGTCCACGAAACGAAGCGCGGGCGATCCTTCTCTGCGGCGTGACGGCCAACGGGATTGCCGTGCTGACCAGCGGCGGCGGCGCTGCCGAGGCCTTTCTCTTCCCCGTCGCCAACGGTATCGAACTCCTGATCGCCATGGTCGGACTGAGGGCCAAGGGGCTGGGCCGAGGCGCCCTTTCCGAGCCCGTCGCCATCGGGCGGTTGCTGCTCTGGCCCGGCCTGCTCGCACCCGCCGCGAGCGCCACCATTGGCGGCCTCTCGGCCTGGTATCTGTTCGGTCATCCGCTGCTCTCCAGCGTCGGGCGCTGGTATGTGAGCAACGCGCTCGGCCTGCTCATCCTCACGCCTTTCCTGTTCGCGCTGATGGGCGGACAGGCCGGACGCAGCCTGCGCGGCATGTCCTGGCGGCGGCGCGCCGAACTTGCCGCCCTGTTGCTGTTTACGGCCATGGTCGCCTGTTACGTCTTTCTCTGGGCGCGTTATCCGCTGCTGTTCCTCGTCATCATGCCGCTGATGCTCGTCACGTTCCGGACCGGCTGGCTCAGCAGCCAGATCGCGCTCGGCATCGTCGCCCTGATCGGCGGCAGCGTCACCGCCGCCGGCCATGGCCCGATCGCCGCGCAGACCGACAATGCCAACCTGCAGACCTACGGCATCCAGATCTATCTCGCGGCGATGCTGCTGGTGCAGATGCCGATCGCGGCCGTCCTCACCGCGCACCGCCAACTGGTCCGCAAGCTGCGCGAGAGCGAACAGTCGCTGCGGCTGCTCGCATCCCGCTCGCCGATCCTGCTGCTCGCGTTTGATCTGCGCGGACGCTGCGAGCGTGTCGTGGGCACGAATGAGGTTCTCGCCGGTCGCACGCCGGCCGAGCTGATCGGCGCTTCCTTCGCCGGCATTTCCGAAGAAGGGCAATATGTGCTTGCCCGCGCCCACGATGCCGCGCTCGACGACATTTCGCAGAGCCACGTCGCCGAGTTCCGGATCGTCAAGGGCCATGACGGGTGGATCGAGGCGATGTTCCGCGCCAATTTCGACGAGGCGGGCCGGTGCGTCGGCACCATCGCCACCCTGCACGATGTGACGGCCCGCAAGAACCAGGCGCTCGCCCTCTCGCGCAGCGCGGCGACGGACAGCCTGACCGGCCTGCTCAATCGCGCCGGCTTCCGTGCCCGGCTCGATCACGCCCTGCTTTCGGCCGCGCCCGGCGCGCTCAGCATCGCGCTGATCGATGTCGACCGCTTCAAGCTCATCAATGACAATAGCGGTCACCAGGCCGGTGATATCGTGCTCCAGGAGATCGCGCGGCGCATCGCGGGCGAGGTCCGCGCGAGCGATGCGGTCGGGCGGCTCGGCGGCGACGAGTTCGTCATCCTGCTCACGACGCCGGACTGGACGACAGTGCAGGAAATCTGCAACCGCATCGTGCAGGTCGTGGGAAGCGAGCCGATCATGCTGCCCTCCGGCCAGAGATTACGCACAGCGATCAGCTGTGGTGTGGCGCGCTACAGCGCCGGCACGGGACCGGACGAATTCCTCAACGAAGCTGATCTCGCCCTCTACGAGGCGAAGCGCGCGGGCCGCAACCGGGTCGTCGCGGCCTGAGCAGCCCATTGCCCACCGGGTAAATCAAGCGCGCAGGTCCGCAAGCAATCCCAATTTCGAAACGCTGTTGCGAATATTGAAACAATCAGCCACAGTCTCAGTCACATTTCGGTCAACGAAAGCAGTGATGGGAGAACCGATGTCTGAACTCACGTGGCATGGCCGCCTTTACGATTCACACGCGCACCTCGTTTCCGACGATCCCGCCCGTTATCCGCGCAATCCCTTCAAGCTGAACGGCGCCCATGTCCTGCGGCCGCCCTTCGGCCCCGGCACGATCGGCATTCCCGGCGGCCAGCACGGCCCCAATCCGGTGAACGAAAAGCCGACTGCCGAGCAGATGCACAAATGGATGGCGCAAGAGAATGTCGTCGGCATCGCGGCGGTGCAGAAGGGCATGATCTACGGCACGGACAACAGCTATATCGTCGATGCCGCGGACCTCTTCCCGCAGGTGATGCGCGCCATCGTCATCCTCGATCCGGAGGAGGAGAAGACGCTCCCCACGATCCGCGCCACCGCCGAGCGGGGCATCGTCGGCGTGCGCTACTTCCCCGTCAACGTCGAGGACAAGGTGGCCTGGTTCGGCTCCGAGAAGTCGGTCGCCGTCTGGGCGCTGTGCGACGAGCTTGGCCTCGCCGTCGATCTGGAGGGGCCGCCCTGGGAAGGCGAGGAACTGATCCCGGTCGTGGAATCGATGGCTGATCGTTTTCCCTACACGCCGATCGTTCTCGATCATCTCTTCATGCCGGATACGACCGCCGAGAATTACGGCATCGACGCCCGCTTCGACGGCTTTGCGGCGCGCGACAACATCTACCTCAAATGGACCTCGCTCAGCATGGACTGCATCCGCGAGCAGGGCCTCCAGGTCGAGAAGGTGCTGCGCCGCGCGGTCGATTTCTACGGCGCGGACAAGATCATGTGGGGATCGGACATCGGCACCTCCTCGGGCACCTACAAGGAGATGGTGCAGCGGGCGATCGCCTCGACCGCCCTGCTCAATGAGACGGAACGAGCCAAGGTGCTCCATGACACCGGCCGCCGTGTCCTCATGAAATGGGATGGCACGAGCGACTGAGCACCGGGCGGGCGAGGGCCGCAGATGCGACCGCCCTCGCCTGACAATTTGATACAAACGCGCGCGAGCGCGACAAAGTCTCGCGACATCCCTTGTCTATAGACAGATTCGGCGCTTCCCCCCCGGCGCCGCAGAAGTCAGGAACAAGAATGTCGCATAGCACCAAGATACTCCTCATCGGTGCCGGCCTGCTGTCCCTCAGCGCCGTCGCCCTCGCCCAGCCCGGCCAGCGGCCGATGGGCCCACCCGCTGACCGCGCTGAACTCAAGACCCGGCTCGAACAGCGTTTCGATGCTCTCGACGCCAATCGTGACGGCACCGTCACCGTCGAGGAGCGCAAGGCCAAGCGCGCCGAGACCCGTGACGCCATGCGCGAGCGCATGTTCGCGCAACTCGATACGGACAAGAACGGCGCGATCAGCAAGGAAGAGTTCAAGGCGCACCGCGGGCACGGCGAGCGTCCGCAAGGCGAAGCCCGCCGGCACCATGGCCACCACGGCCCCATGGCCGGTGGGATGATGGGCCGCGATTTCGCCGCCTACAAGGACAAGCCGGTTACCAAAACGGCGTTCGTCGATGCCGGCCTCAGCCGCTTCGACCGCGTCGATACCGATCACGACGGCAAGATTTCCTCTGCCGAACGTGACGCCGCCCGCAAGGCCATGCGCGACCGCCCTGCGCCGGCGAACAGACCCTCGCCCCCGCCCCCGGGGCTCTGAGGCTGCATGACCGGTCGGGCGGGTACCCCACGCCTGCCCGACCGGTCATGTCTTTCTTCTCCACCGCCCCCTTCATCATCCGGCTTGCAAGTTGGACACGATCCCCTAGGTCGAAAATCGTCCCTCGCGCAGGAAAGCCCCGCTCATGTCCGCCCGGCCCCACCTCCTCCTCGTCGATGATGAGCCCCGACAGCGGCCCCTTCGTCTCAAAGAGCCGGCGCAGCTTGGCCAGCATCTCTTCGTCGGTGAACCGCCGCGAACGTTCGAGGATGATCTGGCGCGCCTGTTGGAAGAGATGTTCGGGCACGACCGG
>JAFKLU010000203.1 GCA_017304105.1 Sphingomonadales bacterium | reverse complement strand
ACCTGTTCGTCCTGCGGCGCGATGATCGGCCGGTCTCGGCGCTGGCGGGCCTGTACACGGACGAGTTCGTGCGCCTGGACGGCGTGTGGAAGATCCAGCGCCGCACGGCAGAGGAACTCATCCCCACACACGCGGAGTGGGAAGAAATCTTCCTCTCCAAGGTGCGCACCTAGGCCGCGACGGTCGCGTCGCGGCCCGGCGGAGCACGGTCGCGCTCAGCCGGCGCGGCGGTGGTTCGGGTCCCATTCGGGCATTGCGCCGATGCTCTTTTCCAGCTCGGGCGTGATGCGGCCGGCGACCATGCAGATGAACAGGCGGCAGTGCCGATCGGTATGGTTGACCCAGGCGTGGTCGGTCGCGCGTTGCACCAGCGTGTCGCCCTTGCGCATGACGATCTTCGTCTCCAGATCGTCGATCAGCATGGTGATCTCGCCCTCCAGCACGTGGAGATAATCGATGCTGTTGGTGCGGTGCATGAACGGCTCCGAGCCGGGCGGTGTCGGGGGAATATCCGTGATGCGCACGCTGACGCCGGTCCTGGGAATCTCGAAATCCACAGGCCCTGCAACCGGGTCCGGCTCGATGCCGTCAATGGGCGCGGGTACCTCGCTCGACCGCCAGATATCCTGCACGCGCCAGCTGTCCGTGTCCGCGCCGTGATAGGTGCAGGGCGCGTCGATCATCACGATGGACTTGCCGGTCTCGTCATGGCCGGTGACGATGCGGCGGATATTCGGATAATGTTCGAGATCGACTGGCATGGGCATCCTCCTTCGTGGTCCGGCACCGGCGGATCTCCGATTGGCCTGCCGAAGCCCGGCCTCCCCGATTGTCTCCCAGCCAGTGGCCCGGTGATTATTAACGTGTGAAATTTATACGCCGCCCGCGCCCAAGCACAATGCGAATCTTGCGGGTGCTATGCGCCGCGCCGCGAGCGACCGGTCGCGGAAGGATCAGGCGCAAAAAGAAACCCGCTGCGCCGGGGCGCTGCGGGTTCAGGAGAGAGAGGTTTCGGCCGATCCTAGAAAGTGCGGCGGACCGAGAGCGAGAACTCGCGCGGTGCGCCCACGCGGGTCTGATCGTTGATGACGCCGCTCATGACCTGATAATGCGTCCAGCGATTGGCCAGGTTGGTGACCTGGAAGATCGCCGACCAGTCGCGGCTGGGGGACTTGTAGGCAATCTGCGCGTTCCACAGCGAATAGGGCTCGATGATGAGCTTCTGACGCGGCGGTCCTGCCTGCGGGGCGGTCTCGTAGGTCTGGCGCGATTGCCAGTTCCAGTCGAGCCGCGGCGTGAAGGTGCCGAACCCGGTCTCGATGTCGTACGAGATGTTGGCATGCTGGTTCCAGCGCGGCTGACGCAGGTTGCCGGGCCACAGATAGCCGGGTGCCCGCGGCGTGGTCACGCCGGCCTTGTAGTTGTTGTAGCCACCCGACCAGTCGATCCGCAGGCCGTCGACCGGGAGAGCGGTGATATCCCACTCGAAGCCCCGGATCGTCGCCGGAATTCCGATATTCTGAGAGAAGGTGATCGGGTCCGGCGTGCCGGGGAACTTGCCGCAATAATCGGGGCCCTTGGCCGCAGGATCGGTCTGCGCGATGCTGAACCAGGTCGCGACGGAGCCCGGCTCGTTGCGGCATTCGACACCCGTCGCGCTTGCGGAGAGCTTGCGATAGTCGATGTAGAAGCCGGTCAGGTTGGTGCGCAGGCGGCGATCGAACAGGTCCGCCTTCACGCCGGCCTCATAGGAGATCAGATCCTCGTCCGAGGTCGGCTGGAGCTGGCGGGGCGTCGAGACGATCGTGGTGAGGCCCGGCGGGCGCGAACCGGAGGCGGCGGACGCATAGACCATGATGTCTTCGGTGATCTTGTAGTCGGTCGAGATCAGCCAGTCCGCCCGCTTCGTGGTCGCGGCGACAGGATTGGTCAGCACGATGCCGGTCTGCGGGTTGTTGATGAGGATCAGGTTCTCGCCGTCCGTGTAGCGGGCGCCGCCGGAGACGCGCCAGGCGTCCGTAATGTTGTAATCCAGATGGAAGAAGGCGGACTTGCTCTTGTTCGTGCCCTTCACCACGCTGAGCTGATACACGTTGATGAAGCTCACCATGTTGTTCTGGCTGCCTTCCATCTTCAGCCAGAAGCCACCGAGCACCCATTGCAGCTTGTCGTTGAACAGCTTGCCGTCGAGGCGAAGCTCGCCGGACCATTGCTCATCCCGGTTGAGGAAGTGCGTGACCGAGAGGCCGAGCGGCGACTGCTCGCCATTCTGGGTGAACTCATTCGCATAATCGGTGTAGCCGCCGATCGCGGTCAGGTTGATGCTGTCTGACAGGGCCGCGTTCAGCTTGGCGGACAGCAGCGTGTGATGCGCGGTCTTGCCCTGATCGTAGCAATAGCCGGTCGGATAGCCCGCAGGGAAGCCGCCGCCCGAGAGGTTGAGCGCCGGACGGCAGTTTGTCGCATAGGTATCGTAGATACCGCCATTGCGCTCAGGCGGGACAAACCACGGACCCGTGCTGATGCCGTAGGTCAGATAGGCTGCCCGGTGCGAGGCCTGCGCGCCTGCGCTGGTCGTGGTGATGCACGAGGCCGTGCCGAACAGCGTCGGCGAGCCGGCAACCGGCGACGTCGTGGCACAGGCGGGCGCATAGAGCAGCGAGACTTCCGGTGTTTCCTCCAGATCCTCCTCGCGGTGGCGCGCGGTGAGAAGGAGGCTGACGCTGTCGGTCGGCTTCCAGAGCAGCTTGACCTGCCCGACCGCTGTGGTGCCGCCGCCCAGATGGCCGATGATGCAATTGCGGTTGGCCGAATCCGGCTGGAAATAGGGGATGGGCACGGTGCCCGCCACCTGACCGCCCTTATATTGCGGCGTGCCGAGCTTATCCATCATGCAGGAGAAGTCGAGGCGATTGCCGAAACCATCCTGCCGCTGGAAATTGCCGGAGGCGCGAATGGCGAGCGTATCGGTGATCCCGATATCGAGCGCGCCGCTGATGCCCATCTTTTTCCGCGATCCGCCGACGACCTCGAGATAGCCCGAGCCGTCGCCCTTGGGATTGACGGTGTAGAGCTTGATCGAGCCTGCGATGGACGCATTGCCCGAGAGCGTGCTCTGCGGGCCGCGATTGACCTCGACATGGTCGATGTCGGTGAAGTCCAGCTCCGAGCCGGCAGTCGTCGCGTGGTAGATGTCGTCGGTGTAGATGGCGAGCGCGGGCGGGACCGCGAGGCTCGACGTGGAGCCCTGCGTAACCGCGCGAAGGCCGATGACCGGGGTGCCGGCGGATTGCGAATCGCCCGGCATGGTGAACAGGTTCGGCACCACCGCGCCGAGCGTGCCGATATTGGTCACATTGGCGGCCTGCAGCTGCGCCTCGTTCTTCGCCGTGATGGCGATCGGCGTATCCTGCACATTTTCCGAAACATAGCGCGCGGTGACGACGATGTCCTGGATGCCGCTCTCGTCATTGGCCTGCTGAGCGGCCTGCGGTGCATTGTCCTGGGCCATGGCCGGTTGCGACAGGGCGACGAGCGCCCCCATGCAGCTGCCGGCAAGCAAGCGCCTGCCGCGAACCGCCGTTGATCCTCCCCTTAAACTCATTCTCTTTCTCCTCATCCAAGACCCGAAGCGCATGTGCGCAGCGCCATCTTCTGCGGCGCTTCGTGCTTCCTGCGGTGCGGCCTGAGCTGCCGTCGCAATAATGCATAACATGATAAGTATATAGGCCTGATTGGCCTGTCAACCGGAGATCGTCCTATCGGAAGTCAAACCGACGATATTCGGAAATGACGTCACATTTAGCGATACATGGATGGTGCGGGAGGCGATAGGGCTGGCTGGGGGTGTCGACAGTCTCGCGGTTTCTCGAGGGGCGGACTTTCCCTTGCTCTGCCACTATCATGAGAAATATGGCGAAAGGCCAGTGGTTTCTCCATGTCGGCTCCGGGTCGGGTGGGGCGGGGAGGGCCGGTAATCCAATGCGCTATTTATGGAAACGGCGTTTCATTCTAATTGAAGCCGCGCCTGTTGCGATCGCGCGTAAAAATATTTAACTTAGTAATTAGATATTTGGTCGAATCGCGTTTTTACGCTGGAGGAGAGGACATGAGCGACCCGGCGCTTCCCAAGGCCGTGCAGGACGCGATCGACAAGATCGAGATCGCGGAGCTGCAAAGCCGCTACATGTTCGCGATCGATTGGCATGATGCGAAGGCCTATGGCGAGACTTTCACCGAGGATGCCATCCTCTCCTGGCCCGAAGGCCATGCGCAGGGGCGCGAGAAGATCAGCGAGTCCGTGGTGCGCACGGGTCGACACCGCGAGAAGCTCGCCGAAGCTCAGGCGCCGAACAAGCCCGCCAAGCTGCGTCATTTCGTTACCAATCAGGTGATCCGGATCGACGGCGATACGGCCCACGCCGTCGCCTATTGGTTCGACTTCAACAACGACAACCAGCCGCGCTGGCCCTATGTCGCCGCTTACGGCTATTATGAGGACGATCTGGTGCGCACGGCCGAAGGCTGGCGCTTCTCCCGCCGCAATGTCGTCAACGAGATCAGCGGAACGTCGCCGCCTGAAAATCCCTGCTGGTGAGGGGCTGGGTGGTTTCTGTCCCTCCGGCGCGGCGACCAATTCCGGCCTGAAGACTTGTCCGCTTTTGGGTCCCGCTGGCAGCTTGGCCTGTGTCTGAATTGTTGGGTTGGGGGCGGACATGGCCTGCCTCTCTTCGTCATTCCCGCGAACACGGGAATCCCATAGCCCTATCGGCGCAAAGGCATGCCTAACGGCCAGATCCTGCGCCAGAAGATCGCCGTAGCGATCAAGTCGCGCCACATCGCACCGTTGTGACTGGATTCCCGCGTTCGCGGGAATGACGAGGAA
>JAFKLU010000202.1 GCA_017304105.1 Sphingomonadales bacterium | reverse complement strand
ACAGGTGGCCGAGTGGTTAATGGCAGCAGACTGTAAATCTGCCCGCGAGAGCGTACGCTGGTTCGAATCCAGCCCCTTCCACCATCCGCAAAATCGATGAGACAACTGGCCGTCGGGCACCCCGACCTGGCGGGTGACCGCGTCGCAAATGCCGATGCCGATGCCGGAGCGCGGCCCGTCTTTGGCGAGCGTGCACCGTTCTGGATCGTATCGACGATCAGCGCTCGGGGGCGGGGCTTCTCCAGAAAATTCAAGGCGCAGCTTCCCATGTCGGGCTTTTCGCAAGCCTGATTCGCATCGACCCGGCCGGCCTCGCAAGCTGGCGCGCGATCGCTATCCGACGTACCGCGCCTCCAGCAGATCAAGCTCGCGCACGAGCTTGCGGGCGACCTCGCTTCCCAGTTCGCGACGGCGCACCATCTTGAAGATCGCCGTGCGCTCGGCCTTGAGCGCGGCGAGGCGGAGTTCGCGCTCGATCGACTCGAGTTTCCGTTGCGATCTTCGTGCGCCCGCATCGGCCTGCCGGTTCTCGATCCGCAGGCGATAGGTGTCCATGATGCGGGCAGCCGCGGCGACGTAGATGTCGGCGTCGTCCTGTCCCTCGGCCATGGCGTGCTCGGCGCGTTCGACGGCCGCGATCGCCGCCTGCGCCGCCGCGATCCGCGCCGCATCCTCCTCCGCGAGATAGGACGGCTCCTGCGGCATCGTCAGCCCCCGAAGCAGCAGCGGAAGCCCGATGCTGGCGACGATCAGCGAGACGATGGTGACGCCCATGGCGAGGAAGATGGCAAGATCGCGCGCTGGGAAGGGCGAGCCGTCCGCCATGGCGAGCGGCAAGGTGAGCACGCCCGCGAGCGTGATCGCGCCGCGCACGCCCGCGAAGGACATGGCCGCGACCACGCGCCAGTTGGGCGTCCGCCGCCATTCCCCCGCCCGAAACAGCGTGAGGCGGAAGGACAGCCAGACCCACAGGAAGCGCAGCAGGGCCAGCCCCAGATTGATCGCCCCCACATATATGGCGAGCCACCAGGGCTCATGATGACCGGTCAGCTGCACGGTTTTGGCGGCGCCCGCCAGAATGGCCGGCAACTGCTCGCCCAGCAGCACGAAGATGATGCCGTTCGCCGTGAACTGGATCGTATCCCAGATGCCGGTGCGGCGGATGCGCGTCGTCGCGGCGACCTCGCCCGAGGTCTCGACGAAGCCCATGGTGAGGCCCGCCGCCACCGCTGCCAGAATGCCGGAACAGTGAAGATGCTCCGCCACCAGATAGGAGGCGAAGGGGATGAGCAGGCTGATGAGCACCTGCGCACCGCCATCTTCGCCATAATGGCGCGACACGAGGCTCTTCGCCCGCGCGATCGCCCAGGTGGTGCCGATGCCCGCGGCGATGCCGCCGAGCGCCACCCAGAGGAAGTTGAGCGCGGCGTTCTGGATCGAGAAGGCGCCGGTGAGCGCCGCAGCGATGGCGAAACGCAGGCAAACGAGGCCGGACGCGTCGTTGAGCAGGGATTCGCCTTCGAGGATGTGCATCATCCGCTTGGGGATCGGCACGCGCTGCGCGATGGCCGATACGGCGATCGGATCGGTTGGCGACACCACGGCCGCCAGCGCGAAGGCGACGGGAAGCGGTATCGAGGGGATCATCCAGTTGATGAAGAAGCCCATGCCGACCACGGTGAACACGACCAGCCCGAGCGCCAGTTCAAGAACGGTCTTGCCGTCCTTGAACAGTTCCTCGCGCGGGATGCGCCAGCCATCGAGGAACAGCAGGGGAGGCAGGAACAGGAGGAAGAAGATCTCGGGATCGAGCTCGACCCGCCAGTCCGCGACCAGCCCGATCGCCGCGCCGAGCGCGATCTGGAAGAGCGGCCGGGGAATGGGCAGCGGCACGATCCTGGAAACAATGCCGCTCACGATGACGGCCAATAACAGAAGCAGAACGATCGTGATGGTTTCCAAAGGTCATTCCCGAATGTGGAGAAGCCCTCAGTTTGCCGATGGGGCCAGTCGCGTCAACCTTGAGATTTCCCCGTAATGGGGTGGGGCGCTCGGGGAGGCCGTTAAATGGCTCTTTTCAGGGTCTGGGAATAAGATTTTGAAAAATCTTAAATTTCGTCTCAACCCAAATATGCCACCGGTCGGACGTGTCGCCTTTCACATTGGCCGGTCGAGGTTTAAATTGGGCGCATGGACATCGGCTCATATTTCCGACTTGAGGGAATGCTCCGGCCCGGCGCGCGGTGCTTCTATGTCCAGGCGCGCAATGGTGCGCTCTGGGACATTGGCAAGCTGAGGGATGTCGGCCATCTGCTCCAGCGCAATGTCATCGTGGAGGGTATCCGGACTGGCGCGGAGACCATTGCGGTCAACTGGATCGAAGCGGTGGAGCCGCTCAGGCGCGCGGTCCGGCTGCTGCCGCGCTGAATCCCGAACGCCCGCGATCCGCTCCGAACGCAGGCGTAAGCCGAGCCACCATCTTCATGGACCGAGAAAAGCGACGCATCCGAGCGAGAGCTGAACTGTAACGTTTCATCGGCTCCCGATACCGTACGTAACTTGCTTCGCGCCGCGATCCCCTCGCACTCGTTTGCCAAACATAGGCTGTTCAGGCGGATGGAGGCGAGGAATGGGGATTGCGAAATTGCGCGATGCTGCCGGGGCGATGGCCGTGGCCTGGCTGCTCGCGCAGGGGAGCGCAGCACGGGCCGAGGAGGCGGACGATGGCCGCTCGATCATCGTCACGGGCGTGCGCGAGCCTGATCTCGTAACGGCGTCTCCCACCGGCAGCCGCCTCGGCCTCTCCATTCTCGAAACGCCGGCCAGCGTGGCGGTAGTCGACGGCGATGCGATCCGCCTGCGCGGCGACCAGTATGTGATCGATGCGGTCACCCGTGCGCCCGGCGTCACGTCCAGTGGCGATCCCGGCAATGGCGGCACCTCGCTCTCCATGCGCGGCTTCAATGGTCAGGGATCGGTCCTGCAGCTCTTCAATGGGGTGCGCCTGTTCCCCGTGGCGAGCACTATAACCTTCCCGTCCGACCCGTGGAACATCGAGCGGATCGAGGTGCTGAGCGGCCCAGCCTCGGTGCTCTATGGGCAAGGTGCGATGGGCGGCGCCATCAACGTCATTCCCAAACAGCCCAATGCCGAGCGCATGGAGGCGCAGGCGGATGTCGGCTACGGCTCCCAGAATAGCTGGCATGTCTCGGGCGGGGCGGGCGGCCCGCTGGGCAGCGGCTTCTCCTTCCGCGCCGATGCGAGCTATCGCCAGTCGGACGGCTATGTCGCGCGGGGAGAATCGGACAATCTCGCGCTCTCCGGTGCGCTCCGCTTCGCGCCCGATGACCGCTTCAGCCTGACGTTGCGCAACGACTTTGGCGACTTCCACCCGATGAAATATTTCGGCACGCCCCTGATCGCCTCGGCGCTCGACAGCTCCATCCGCGGCAACAACTACAATGTCGCCGACGCGGAGATGCATTGGCGCGACAATCGTCTGGCCCTGACGATGGACTGGGCGCTCTCCGACGCGGTGACGATCAGCAACACCGCTTATTATCTCACCAGCAAGCGCAAATGGCGCAATCTTGAGACCTATTGCTGGATCGCGGCGGATGGCGATTGCCCCAACGGCATCGGCTATGGCACGCCGGACAGGATCTACCGGGCCGACAATATCGGCATCGTCCACGATCAGGAGCAATATGGCGATCAGGGCAGCGTGAAGCTCTCGGCGCCGATCGGCGGCTCGATGAAGAACGACCTGCTCGTCGGCTTCGACGTGAGCCGGGTCAAGCTCGTCTATTCCCACGATTTCGGCTCGGACTACCAGGAGGACGAGGTCTCGCCCCTGACCTTCGATCCCGGCCTGTTCCTAGATACGCAGGGCATCGCCCCGCGCTACCGCACCCGAACCGATAGCTATTCCTTCTATGCCGAGGATCGTCTGGCTGTGACCGGTCAGCTCTCGCTGGTCGGCGGCATTCGCTATGAGCACAACAAGGTCGGGCGGTGGAACTATGTCTATAGCGGCGGCACCATCACGGGCGAGGCGCCGGCCCTCAATGGCGGGCGCAATGCCTACAAGACGCTGAGCCACACGACCTGGCGAATCGGTGCGGTCTATGAGCCCACCAGAAATGTCAGCCTCTATGCCCAATATGCGACGGCGGTCGATCCGCTCGGCACGCTGACCACCTATTCGACTGCTGGCAACCAGTTCCAGCTCACCAATGCCGACGGCTATCAATATGAGGGGGGCGTGAAGGGGCTGTTCCTGGGCGGGCGCGGCACGTTCACGCTGGCGGCCTATCGTCTGGTCAAGCGAAACCTCTTCTTCCAGACGCGGCCGAACGGCACGATCGAGCAGGTGGGGCAGCGTTCCTCGCAGGGGATCGAGGCGAGCTTCGGGGTGCAACTGCCCGGCGGTTTCGCGATCGACGCCAACGGCACCGTGCTGGATGCCCGCGTGGACGATGACGGCACCACGCCGCCCGGCGTGCCGGAGACGGCGGCCAATCTGGAGCTGCGCTGGAGCGGGACGGGCCGCTTTCAGGCGCGGGCCAATCTGCGCTATGTCGGGCGCCGTTTCTCGGACAGCGCGGAGCGGTTCCGCGTGCCCGGCTATGTCGTCGTCGATGCGGGCCTCACTTATGCGGTGACGCGGCAAGTCGGCGTCGACCTGCGGTTCTACAATCTGTTCGACAGGGATTATGCGCTGACCACCTATAGCGACCAGCAGTGGATCCTGGGACGTCCGCGCTCGATTGACGTGTCGCTCCGTGCCGCCTTCTGAGGCGGCCGGGCGGCATCGCCCCCGTGTGGGGCATATCGCGAAGCGCTGGCTTTACCTGATCCACCGCTGGATCGGCATTGCGAGTTGCATCCTGTTCGCG
>JAFKLU010000201.1 GCA_017304105.1 Sphingomonadales bacterium | reverse complement strand
GACTCGATGCCGCAGGTGCGCAAGATCGTCAAGGTGCCCGAGCTGTTCCCCGATCTCATCGCCAAGCACGCCCATGCCGGGCGCTTCGTCCATTATGACGAGAAGGACAGCCCCTGGGTGCCCTTCGGTGAGAATGCCGCCATCAAGCACCTGCTCTTCGACACGCGGCACAACATCTATTCCAACATCCTCTGGATGAAGGGGCCGAGCGTCATCGGCACGCACAAGCACCGCGGCTATGTGGTGATGGTCTGTCTGGAGGGCAGCGTCCACTATCTGGAATATGACTGGATCGCGACGGAGGGTTGCTTCATCTACGAGACGCCCGGTGAGGCGCACACGCTCGTCACCGATCACGCGGATGGCTGCAAGCTGTTCGGCTGGATGCAGGGCCCGAACGAGTTCTATGATCCCGACGGCAACCTCATCATGACCGCCGACGTGTGGTGGTTCATGGATCATTATGAGAGCTACTGCCGGGAGCATGGCATCCCGATCAATCCCGAGCTTTATCTCTGATTCAGTCGCCACGCTGAACCTGTTTCAGCATCCTTCCGCACGCCCGGCCGCTTTGGCCGCCGCGCCGGATGGCCGCTGCAACAGGCGCGGCGGGGCGCCAATGGCCTGCCAGAAAGGACTTCCCCATCATGTCCACGCCCAAAGCCCTGGAGCAATTCGACATCACCGGCCGCAGCGCGATCGTCACCGGCGCAGCCTCGGGCATCGGCCTTGCCTATGCGGAGACCATGGCGGAGGCCGGCGCCCGCGTCACCCTGACCGATATTGACGGCGACGCCGCCGAGCGCGAGGCGGCGCGGCTGCGCGCGGAAGGCTATGAGGCCCGCGCCGACCAGCTCGACGTGACGGACCGCGCGCGCACGACCGCCGTGTTCGATGCGCATGAAGCCGCTTATGGCGGGCTCGACATCGCCTTTGCCAATGCCGGGCTCGGCCTGGGCCCCGGCTTCTGGAACCCCAATGGCTATCGCGACCCCGATGGCCAGATCGACACCTATGACCCCGCAATGTGGGACAAGATCATCGCGATCAACCTGACCGGCGCCTACAACACCATGCGAGAGGCCGCGCGGCTGATGAAGAAGGGTGGCAAGGGTGGCTCGATCATCGCCACCTCGTCCAACGCGGCGGTGGTGTGCGAGCCCATCGTTCCCATGCCCTACATGCCCTCCAAGGCCGGCGTCTCCCACATGGTCCGGCACATGGCCTTCGAGCTTGGCGAGTATCAGATCCGCGTCAACGCCATCCTGCCCGGCCCGTTCGCCACCAACATCGCGGACGGCTCGCTCAAGGACCCGGTGGTCCGCAAGTCCTGGGACGAATCCACGCTGATGGGCCGGATCGCCGACACCTATCAGATCAAGCCGCTGGCGCTTTATCTGGCCTCCGACGCTTCCAGCTACGTGACCGGCAGCCAGATGCTGATCGACGGCGGCATGGCGCTCGGGCGGTTCGGCTAAGCTGCCTCGTCATCGCCGCGAAAAGCCGGATCTTCTGCAGCAAGAGTGCCCGGCTTGCGCTAGAGTGACGAAGCATTTGAGGAGAGAGACTCATGACCACCGCAGCCCAGGCCGCCATCTGCTATGGCGCCGACAAGCCCTTCACCATCGAGGACGTGACCCTCGACGATCCGCGCCCCGACGAAGTGCTGGTTCGCATCGTCGCCTGCGGCATCTGCCATACCGACATGGCGGTGCGCGACGGGCAGTTGCCCACGCCCCTGCCCGCCATCCTCGGCCATGAAGGTGGCGGCATCGTCGAGAAGGTCGGCGCGGACGTCACGCATGTGAAGCCGGGCGACCGCGTGCTGATGAGCTTCAACAGCTGCGGCCATTGCCCCAGCTGCGATGTCGAGCGGCCGACCTATTGCTATAATTTCGTGCCGGAAAACTGGACCGGGGTGCGCCCGGATGGCAGCCCCACGGCGCGTCGCGGCGCGGAGCCGGTCAACGCCAATTTCTTCGGCCAGTCCTCCTTCGCCACTTATGCGCTTGGCCATGCCCGCAATGTCGTGAAGGTGCCGGACAGCGCCGCGGAGATCCCGCTCGAAAGGCTGGCGCCGCTCGGCTGCGGCCTCATGACCGGCGCCGGCGCCGTGCTGCGCAGCATGGCTGTGCGCAAGGGCCTGCCGATCGCCGTGTTCGGCACGGGCGCCGTGGGCCTGGGTGCCATCATGGCGGCGAAGATCGCGGGAGCCAACCCGATCATCGCGGTCGACATTCATGACAGCCGCCTCGCCACCGCCCGCGAGTTGGGCGCCACGCACGCGATCAACAGCAAGGAGCAGGACGCCATCGCGGAGATCGGCGCGCTCTGCCCGCAGGGCCTTGCCTATGCCTTCGACACGACCGGCATCGCCAGCATCATCGAGCAGGCCTTCACCCTGCTTTCGCCGCTCGGCATCCTTGGCATGGTCGGCGCGTCCCCGCCGACGAACATGCTCAGCTTCAACGAGAGCAGCTTCATGGGCGGCGGCAAGCGTGTGATGGGCATTTTGGGCGGGGATTCCGATATCCAGACCTTCGTGCCCGAGCTGATCGAGCATCATCTCGCGGGCCGCTTCCCCTTCGAGCGGCTGATCCGCACCTTCCCCTTCTCGCAGATCAACGAGGCCTTCCACGCCGGCGAGAGCGGCGCGGTGGTGAAGCCGGTGCTGGTGATGGGCTGATGGAGCAGCGCTTGTCCCCGGATTTCCGCGCAGGTGGGAGCCCGGGGACATGCCTTCCCGCAACTTCTCCTTCTTGCCCCCCTGAATTCTGACCGGAGCAAAGCCGCCCATGCGCGCTGCCATCATGCAAGGACTGCACAAGCCCCTTCTCGTCGACACCCTGCCCGATCCCACGCCCGGCGCGGGCGAGCTGGTGGTGAAGGTGGGCCGCTGCGGCATTTGCGGCTCGGACCTGCACATGACCGAGGACGCCGGCTACGGGAAAGGCGCGGGCGATGTGCTCGGCCACGAGTTCGCGGGCGAGATCGTGGCGCTGGGCAAGAGCGTGGAGGGCTTCCGGACCGGCGATCTCGTCTCGGTGAGCCCACTACGGAGCTGCGGCCATTGCGCCGCCTGCCTCGCGGGCGAAGTCGCCTGGTGCAGCCAGTTCGGCCTGCAGGAAGGCGGCTATGCCGAATATGCCCTCACCCGCCCCAATCAGTGCGTGAAGCTGCCGCAGGCGCTCAGCCTTGCCGACGGCGCCATTGTCGAGCCGCTCGCGGTCGCCCGCCACGGCGTCACGCTCGCGGGCATCAGGCCGGGGGACAAGGTGCTGATCCTCGGCGCCGGGCCGATCGGTCTCGCCGTCGCCTTCTGGGCACGCCGCGCCGGAGCCGGCCGCGTCGTGCTGCAGGACATTGCCGACTGGCAGCGCGAGCGCGCGCTGGAGATGGGCGCGCATGATTTCATCGTCGATCGCGAGGACCCGGCCGGCGCCTCGACCCGCTCGCTCGGCGGCCTTGCGGACATCGTCTTCGAGTGCGTCGGCGTGCCTGGCCTCATCGCGCAGGCGGTGCAGCAGCTGCGCCCGCGCGGCACCATCCTGCTGCTCGGCCTGTGCAACCAGCCCGACACGTTCAACAGCTTCGCCATGCTCTCCAAGGAGATTCGCCTCGTCACCTCCGCCTTCTTCACGCGGGGCGAATATGAAGCCTCGCTCGATGCGCTGGAGCGCGGCGCCGCCGAGCCCCGCGCGCTGGTGACCGAGACGATCGGCCTCGCCCAGACGCCGGACATGTTCGAAAGCCTCAAGAAGCGCACCCACCAGTGCAAGGTGATGATCGCGCCGGAGCTGTGACCGGTTCCTCCCCTGCCGTGTCCTGCGGCCGACTTTTGATGCTTCGCATATGTGATAATTTCAGATAGGGAAAAATCATCATGAGTCTCGCGAGGGGGGAGAAGGCAGGCATGACGGCGCACGATCGCGGGATGACGCTACTGCTCAATGCCCCTGCCCGCCCCGGCTGACGCGAAATGCTGCGCAGCACTTTCACTTGTTCACATCACAAGAATTGAGATCATCGGAGCTTTCGACACATGGCCAAGACCTTCATCACCTGCGCGATCACCGGCGCATCGCCGATGCCCAAGCACCCCAATTTCCCGTTCCGCCCCGAGCATGTCGCGCAGGAAGCGCTCGACGCGGCCGAGGCCGGTGCCTCGATCATCCACGTCCATGTGCGCGATCCCGAGACGGGTGCGCCCAATCAGGACATGGAGAACTACCGCAAGGTCGTGAACCTCATCCGTGAGAAGAACAACGAGGTGATCCTCAACGTCACCACCGGCCCCGGCTGCATGTGGTTCCCCAAGAGTGCCGAGGAGCCGCACCTGCCCGACGAGGTGAACACGCTCATGTTCACCGCCGAGCGCCGCATCGAGCACATCCTCGACCTGAAGCCCGACATGTGCACGCTGGACATCTGCACCATGAACCTGTGGGGCGGGATCGCGATGAGCCTGGAGATGATCGTGGGCAAGATGGGCACGATGATCCAGGATGCGGGCGTGCTGACCGAGATCGAGTGCTTCGAGGCGGGCGACTTCGTGTTCGCCGACGACCTGCGGGCGAAGAACCTGATCTCGCCCAACTCGCCCTACACCTTCGTGCTCGGCACGAAGTACGGCCTGCCCGCCACGACGGAGGCGATGGTTTACTCCAAGAACCAGCTGCCGCGCGGCTCGAATTTCACCGGCTTCGGCGTCTCGCGCCACAGCTTCCCCATGGCGGCGCAGTCCGTGCTGCTGGGCGGCCATATGCGCGTCGGCTTCGAGGATACGATCTATCTGCGCAAGGGCAAGCTCGCGAACAACAATGCCGAGCTGGTCGAGTGGGGCGTGCAGATCATCGACAAGCTGGGCGGCGAAGTGGCGACGCCCGGCGAGACGCGCGAGATGCTGGGCCTGGCGAAC
>JAFKLU010000200.1:6048-8159 GCA_017304105.1 Sphingomonadales bacterium | reverse complement strand
AGGCGCGCCTCGCGCTCGAGGCAGGGGCGGAGCAGGTGCTCATCTTTGCCGATGCGCCGGCCCCCGATCTTGGCCAGATCGTCGACCGCATCACCTCCGAGCAGGGGCCGCGCGTCCAGCTCGTGCAGGATATGCCCAGCCTTTCGCGGGCCTTGTGCGCCAGCGATCAGGTGATTGTTCTGGCCGAAAATCTCGTCGTCCCGCCCGAGGCGATCGACGCGCTGCTGGATGCTGCCCCGACCGCGATGCTCGCCCTGCCGGACGTGCCCGCCACGGCCCGCTTCGAGCGGATCGACGCGCAGACCATGTGGGGCGGAGCCATCGCGCTGCCGGCGGCCAACATCCTCGCCACGCTGGACATGCTCGGCGACTGGGACCTCGTTCTCACCCTGCTGCGCCGCGCGGTGCAGGCGGGCATTCCGCGCGTTCTCCTCTCCCCGGAAACGGTTATGGACGGCCGGCTGACGCTCGCCAGCGATCAGGCGAGCGCGGACATCGCTCTGGAATCACTGAGTGATCGTCGCCACGCTGCAGCGGCGGAGGAGAATGGCGGTCTCGGCAACCTCTTGGCGCCGGTATCGCGCTCGCTGGTGCGCGAGCTGGTCCGGCGGCAGGTCGATCCCGCAACGATCGGTATTGGTTCGCTCGTGCTTTCTGCCGTCGGCCTGGCGCTGGCGAGCAGCCTCTGGACGGGGACGGCGCTGCTGGTGATGCTGCTCGCGCTCGCCGCGTCCGACCTCTCCCGGCAAACGGCGTTGGTGACGTTGCGCGCCGAGCAATCCCCCTGGCGCCAGCGCGTGGTCGACGGGGCGGCGCTGCTCGTGCTTGTGCTGCTTGGCGTCCACCTTGCCGAAGGGCGCGTTCTGGCCATGGCCGGTGCCTGGCTCCCGCTGGTGCTCATCGCCCTGCTTGCCGGTGCGGACGAGCTGCGGCCGCCGCAGGAGCCGCTGGCACGCTCGCTGCGTCTTACGCCGTCGATCGCGCTCATCCTGCTGCTGCTCGGTAGCCTTTTCGGCATTGGGCCGGCCGCATTCGTGCTGCTCGGCTTGCTCGCCTGCGCCGCCATTGGCCTGCGCCTGCTGCGAGCGCCGCAGGCTCCGTCGGGCGTGGGCGAGAAAGCGCCCAGGGTTTAGACCCCATTAACGTCATTCTGCTAGCGCTAGGGGATGACCGTCGGCAATGATCCTGCCCAGCAGCGCCCGCATGGCGATGGCGGACGTGCTGACGCGCGCCTGTCTCGCGCGCTGATCGGCGAGATTCGGCACGACGCGGACCTGGATCGCCTGGTCGATCTGCTGCCCGGCCGCTGGAGTGACGCGCTGCTCGCGGAGATGAGATTTCATCTCTCCGGCCTCATGAACGCCATCGAGCTTGCCATCGGCCTGCACGTGACCGACCCGGACGCGGCGGCGGCAATTGGCGGGCTGGGCGATGGCTATTCGCGCATGGCGATAGAGGATGAGCTCGGCCTGCTCTCGCCGGAGTTGCTTGCCCATCTGCGCCGTCGCGCCGCCATCGCCATGTTGCTGCGTCACCACGGCGCTGCGGCGTCCCCGGTCGGCTTGCTAGCCGATGAGCCCGATGCGGTGCGTGAGCCCCTTGCTGCCATTTTGGCCGCCATCACCAGTGCGGAGCGGCGCTGGTGCGCGCCGATGCTGCTGGATGCGCCCATGGCGCCGGATCTCCCGGCCGAGCATTTTCACGATCTTGCCTGGACAGTTGCGGCGCTGCTGATCCGGGGCTGCGAGCTGCGCCACCTCCCGGCCGGCCCGGCTCTGGTCGAGGCGGTTGCGCAGGCGACCGATCGGGTCATCGGCCAGCATGATGAGGGGGAGGGGGCCTTCGCGCTGGCGCAGCGTTACGCGCGCAGCCTTTCCGCCGAGATGCGCCTTGCCCTCGCGCCTGCCGCGCTGCGGGAAGCGCGGCTGCTGCTGTTCGCCGCGCTGGCGGAACCCGAGACAGGTCTTGGTCTCGATGCTCTGCTCGATGCGATGATCGACGGAACGGACGAGGCGCGCTTCGCTCTGCTGCGGCTGATGAGCGTGAACGATGCGGTGGCTTTCGCCGCGGCCGAGATTCTCTCGCCGCTCACCGGACTTGCGATCGGCGGC
>JAFKLU010000200.1:0-6039 GCA_017304105.1 Sphingomonadales bacterium | reverse complement strand
GCACTCGACAGCAAGCTCGCCCTTCTGGAGCGTGACCGGTGAACGGCGCGGCGCCCGCCAGCCAGGCCCATGCCGCACTGGATGCGGATGGCCGCATCCTCACCGCCGACGAACCGTTGCTGGAATTGCAGGCGGGTGCCGGTGGCGATCCGCACGGCCCGATCGGCATCCCCGTGATCGCCGAACTGGTCCGTCTGGTCCAGCGCCTGCGCATCCCCATTTCCCGCGCGATCGAAGTCGCGCATCGCGAACACAAGATCAGCATGTGGGTGCAGATCCGCCCGCAAGGCGAGGGCATTTCGCTTTCTATCGTCGACTGGCTGACCCATCCTCCGCGCAGCATTCCGTCCGAGGTGGCGAGCCTGCGTTCGGCGCTGGCCGGCCGGGCGGTCAAGGGCTGGTCCTGGCAGATCGACTCGCATCTGCGCTTCCGTCATGCCGATCAGGATGCGCAGGCGCTGGGCCACGAGCCACCGCGCGTGGGCGAGACGCTGACCGCCTATTTCCAGCTCGACGTGCATGGCGGCACCGCCATGCCGCTGCTGGAGGGGGTGGCCCTGCGCGCGACGTTCCGTGGTCAGGTCGCCAGCCTGCGCGCCGATCCGGCGGTCCGCTATCGCCTCTCTGGAGAACCGCTGTTCGATGAGGCGGGCAGCCTGATGGGCTATAGCGGAGAGGCCGTCCTCATCGAAGAGGAGACTACCGCGCCGCCTTCCGATGCTGGCGATGCGCAACTGCTCAACCTTTTCGGCCCCGATCTCGGCCGCCGGCTCGATCAGGCGCTGCGCCTGCCGCTCGGCCGCATCATCGCCAATGCGAGCACGATCAGCAGCCAGCTCGAAGGGCCGCTGCGCCAGGACTATGTGGATTATGCGAGTGACATTGCTGCCGCCGGGCGGCATCTGCTCGGGCTGGTCGACGATCTCGCCGACCTGCAGGCGATAGAACGGCCGGACTTCACCACAGCGCGAGAGGAAGTCGACCTCGCTGATCTCGCCCGCCGCGCTGCAGGGCTGCTCAACGTGAAGGCGGCGGCCAAGCGCATCCGCATCCAGACGCCGCCCGTCGGCGAGCGCGCCGTCGCCCGCGCGGAATATCGCCGGGTGCTGCAGATCCTCGTCAATCTCATCGCCAATGCGGTGCGCCACTCGCCCGAGGACAGCACGATCTGGGTCCGCGTGGACGAGGAGAATGGCCGCACACGCGCCATGGTCGCCGATCAGGGCGGGGGCATTGAGGAGAGCGACCACGAGCGCATCTTCGAGCGCTTCGAGCGCCTCGGTCTCTCCGGCGAAGGCAGTGGACTCGGGCTGTATATTTCTCGGCGCCTTGCTCGCGCCATGGACGGCGACATCCGGGTGGAGAGCGCGCTGGGGCAGGGCGCTCGCTTCATCGTCGATCTGCCGGCCTGGGGCGAACCCTCGGCCTGAGCGTTCAGGGCACGCGCAGCCCGCGCAACTCATAGCCAATGTCGCGCTCGATCTCGCAGGTCTTGAGGACGGCCGGGAGCTCCATCATCCGCGCATAATGCGCCATCAGGCCGGGCAGCTCGTCGAGCGGTAGGTCGAGCGTATGACGAATGCGCCAGAACAAGCGAAACAGGTGAATGTCGGCGATGGACAGGCGATCGCCCACCGCCCACGCGCGCCCTGCCAGCCTTTGGTCGGCCTGACGCAGCACCTCCAGGGGGCGCTCGCCGCCGATCATGAAGGCCGGATGGAGTGTCGCAGCCGCGAAGGACATCCAGGAAAGCGCCTGCGCCTCGCCCATCGGGCCGTCGGGGAGCAGACGCGCCTCCGGGAAGCGCCGGGCGAGATAGAAGAGGATTGCCGCCACCTCGGTGAGCACCCCGTCTTCCGCAACCAATGTTGGCACTTTTCCTTCCGGGTTTATCGCCAGATAGGTTGGCTCGCGCTGCTCGCGTTTCGCGAAGGAAAGCGCGCGGATATCGAACGGCGCGCCAATCAGGTTGAGTGCGATGTGCGGCGCCATCGAGCTGGAGCCCGGGGCGATATAAAGCGTGAGCATGGCAGGTCCTCCCGCGCGCGCTCTGCCGCACGCGCGCCTGCCTTTCAACCCACTAGGCTGCCTGCGCGCGCGCCGTGCCGTAATAGGTGGCGGCGCTCGCCGCCATCTCCCGGAGCTGCTCGGGCGGGGCAAAGCGGGGGCCGTGCTCGGCTGCGAGCCGGTCCAGCGTCTGCACGACCGTGCCAGCGCCGATTGTGTCGATCGCGCTGAACGGGCCGCCGGTGTACGGCGCGAAGCCCCAGCCGAAGATGGCACCCAGATCCCCGTCCTGCGGCGTCACCAGCACTCCTTCCGCGAAGCAGCGCGCGCACTCGACGAGCTGGCGGTAGAGCAGCCGCTCGCGCACTGCCTCGGGCGATGGTTGCACGGGGGCGGGGGGATAGTCGCTCGACAGGCCGGGCCAGAGCGCCTTCTTTCCGCCGTCCGCCGGATAATCATAATAGCCCTTGCCGTTCTTGCGCCCGAGCCGGCCGATCTCGACCATATGCGCCGCCACATCGTCGGCCGGCGTGCTCACATAGGCGTCGCCCAGCGCCTTCTTTGTCGCGAGGGTTACCTTGTGGCCGAGCTCGATCGAGACTTCGTCCGAAACCGCGAGCGGCCCGACCGGCATGCCGAGCTGGCGGCCCATATTTTCGATCAGCGCGGGATTGATGCCCTCGGCGAGCATCTGCGTGCCTTCCATCACATAGGTGCCGAAGCAGCGCGAGGTGTAGAAGCCGCGCGAATCGTTCACGACGATCGGCGTCTTGCGGATCTGCGCGACGAAATCCAGCGCCTTGGCCACAGCGCGGTCGCCGGTCTGCTTGCCAAGGATGATCTCCACCAGCGCCATCCGCTCGACAGGCGAGAAGAAGTGGATGCCGATGAAGTTCTCGGGCTTTGACCACGCCCCGGCCAGCGTGGTGATGGGCAGCGTGGAGGTGTTGGAACCGAAGATCACGTCCGGGCCCAGCACGCCTTCGACGCGTTTGGTGATCTCCGCCTTGACTGCGGGATCCTCGAACACCGCCTCGATCACGAAGTCGCAGCCGCGCAGGGCCTCCACGTCCGTCACGGGCGTGATCCGCTCCAGCGTCTGCGCCATCTTCTCGGGCGTCATGCCCCGGCCGATACGCTTGGCGAGCTGGGCCTGCGCATGGGCCTTGCCCTTGTCGGCGGCGGCCTGATCGCGGTCGAGCAGCAGCACCTCGATGCCCGCCTGCGCCGCCACATTGGCGATGCCGGCGCCCATCATGCCCGCGCCGAGCATGGCGAGCTTCTTCGTCGGCGCCTTCTCCACCCCGGCCGGCCGCCGCGCGCCCCGCTCGGCCGCCTGCTTGGAGACGAACAGCGTTCGCATCATGTTGCCGGCCTGCGGGTCGGAGACGACGCGGGTGAAATATTTGCTCTCCACCCGGATGGCCTTGTCCATCGGCAGCTGGATGCCCTCATAGACCGCCGAGAGCAGCGCGTGGGGCGCATGGATGTTGCGCTGGGTCTCCTTGGTGGCCATCACCGTCGCGGCCATCATGGTCTGGATGAAGCCCGGGTTGAACTGGCCCGAGCCGCCCGGCACCTTGAAGCCCTTGACGTCCCAGGGCTGCGTATGGGCGCCGGGATTGGCCTTCACCCAGGCCTTGGCGGCGTCCACCGCCTTGCCCGGCTCGGCCAGCTCGTCGACCACCTTCATGCCCAGCGCCTCGGCCGGCCGCCAGCTCTTGCCCTGCAGCATGTACATGAGGGCCCCCTGGATGCCGATGAGGCGAGGCAGGCGCTGCGAGCCGCCGCCGCCGGGGAACAGGCCGATGAGGATCTCGGGCAGCCCGATCGTCACGCGCGGATCGCTGCTGAGCACGCGATGATGGCAGGCGAGCGCCAGCTCCAGCCCGCCGCCCATGCAGGTGCCCTCGACTGCCGCCGCGACGGGCTTGCCGCACGTCTCCAGCCTGCGGAACAGATCGTTGAGCACGAACACCTTGCCGAACAGCGCGCCGAGCCCGGCGCCGCCCGCATTGGCCTCCCGCAGCATCGCGTTCAGATATTTAAGGTCCATGCCCGCCATGAACCCGCTCGCCTTGCCCGATGCGATGACGGCGCCCTTGATCGCCTCTTCCGAGGAAAGCCGCGCGATGGCGGCCTCCAGATCCGCGATGAACTCGGGCGTGATGACGTTCATCGACTGGCCGGGCACGTCGATGGTGAGGAGGGCGATGCCGTCCGTGTCGATGTCGAAGGAGAGCGTCGTCGTCATGGTCGTCCTAACTCCTGAGGGGGAAGCGCACAGGCACTCCTCAAATCCGCTCGATGATGATCCCGGTGCCCATGCCGGCACCGACGCACAGATTGACCAGAGCCGTTCCCTTGCCGGAGCGCTCCAGCTCATCCAGCGCCGTGCCCAGCACCATCGCGCCCGTCGCGCCCAGCGGGTGCCCCATGGCAATGGCCCCGCCGTTCACGTTGATCTGCGCATGATCGAGGTCCATCGCCTGCATGTAGCGCAGCACCACGCTGGCGAACGCCTCGTTGAGTTCCCACAGGTCAATGTCGCTCTTGGTCATGCCGGCCTTGCGCAGCAGCTTGTCCGCGATGCTCTCCGGCCCGGTCAGCATGATCATCGGCTCGGAGCCGATCGAGGCCATCGCCTTCATTCGCGCGCGGGGCCTGAGGCCGTATTTCTCGCCCATCGCCTTGTTGCCGACGAGCACTCAAGGTCTCGAACGGTGTCTGACCGCTGCGGAAGTGGCCGCCGCCAGACAACGGCCGCCGCTCCAGCCGCTTCAAAAGCTGTTCGACATTAAAACCGCTGATGGCGCCGTCATGCCCAATGAGCGTGGCGGTCCCGGCGAGTGTCTGCGCCAATCCGAACGGGCTCGAACCTGTCGCGCCAAGAACGACGGTGAGGTTGCCGCGTCCGGAAAGTTTGCCAGTGCCGAACAGTTCGTTGGCACAGCTTTGCAGGTCAACGTCTACCAGTTGAAACTGCGCCTTGATGTCGGCTGCGACATCGTCGCGCGAAATGCCGAATTTGGTGGCGATGAGGTCCGCGCCGATACCCTGCGGCGCGAAATAGGTGGCATAGGCCACACGCGGATCGGAGGCCCAAGCACCGCCGTCCGCGCCCATGGGCACGCGGCTCATCGATTCGACCCCGCCGCCGATCGCCAGCTCCGCCTCGCCCGAGATCACCTTGGCGAGCGCCATGTTCGTGGCTTCCAGCCCTGAGGCACAGAAGCGGTTGATCTGCACGCCCGGCACCGTCTCGGCAAAACCGGCGGTCAGCACCGCCATGCGCGCAATATCCGTGCCCTGCTCGCCCACCGGCGCCACGCAGCCCAGAATGACGTCATCGACGTCGGCTGTATCGAGATGATTGCGGTCGCGGATCGCCTGCAGCACCTGGACCGCGAGCTGGACCGGCGGCACCTCGTGCAGCGCGCCGTCCGGCTTGCCGCGCCCGCGCGGGGTACGCACGGCATCGTAGATGAAGGCTTCCATGGTCGTCACTCTCCTTCGGCGGGCAGGCGGGTGGGGGCCTGGCCGCGTGGGCGCAATATGGGACATGGGAGCCGCGCTTCGCAAGCAAGCTGTGCAGATCGGGCCGAAAAGGCTCCCGGCCGCGTGCGTGCGGGAGGCTCCGAAAAGGCGACTCTCTGGCCTTCCCCTAACGTAAACGGAAGCTGACGTCCGTGGCGCCATGAGGCATGTCGTAGACGATCCCAAGCCCCTTAGGCCTCGACGACTCGCCAATCGGGTTGAAACCGACTCGCGCCCCGCCTATGTCCCCCCGACCTAATCCGGGGCCTGCAACTCTGCCGGCTCCTCCTGCTGCGAGTGCCCAACATGAAGCCGCCCAAGATTGACGTGCCCGAAGACGTCAAGGACGCCATTCGCACCCTGATCCGCTGGGCGGGGGATGATCCGGATCGCGAAGGCCTGATCGAGACGCCCAAGCGCGTCGCGCGCGCCTGGCGGGAATATTGCGAGGGTTATGAAGAAGACCCCGCTTACCATCTCTCGCGCATCTTCCAC
>JAFKLU010000199.1 GCA_017304105.1 Sphingomonadales bacterium | reverse complement strand
GTGGCGAACGACTGGGGGAATGATGACCGCTTGGCATCACGGCGGCTATATCAGACCGGCAGCGGTGCGAACCTGTCCTGGCTTTCTTATGCCTATGATGCCAACGACAACATCGTCTCGATTATCGACCAGCTCAACGACGCCGGTTCGATCTTCTACGGCTATGATGCGAACGACCGCCTGACCAGCACGCTGCTGACGGCCGGCACGGCCACCACGAGCAGCGATGCCTACAGCTACGCCAGCGGTACGAACCGGCTGGCATCTGTGAGCGGCAGTACGGGCACGCGCTCGATCACCTATGACGGGCGCGGCAACACAGCGACCGAGAGCCGGCCGGGTTCGGTCAACGCAACGGCGAGCTATGACGGCTATGGGCGTCTGATCGGCTATACCCGCACGGACGTGGGCGCGCTGGACTTTGTCTATAACGGTCGCGACGATCGCGTGGCGGTGACCAACGGTGCGGGCACGCGGCGGTTCGTCTACGACGCCGACGGCCGGGTGCTTGGCGAATATGGCGCTTCGGCCGCCGACGTGAAGGCGGAGTTCATCTGGGCGTGCCGCTGGTCACCACCGATGCCAGCGGCAATGCCGCAACCACGCCCGACGACTATCTCAAGCCCGGGTTCCCAGGGCAGAGCCGCACGATCGCAGACCTCTACTACAACCGATATCGCGATTATGATCCAACCATAGGGCGCTACATCCAGGCAGATCCCATCGGGCTCCAAGGCGGGCAGAACTTGTTCGCCTACGCTGGAAATAATCCGATCAACCGGATCGATCCAGATGGTAGAAACCCGATTGCCCTGCCGCTAGCTCTGTGTGCCAGATTTCCGGCCGCTTGTGCGGGGGCGGGCGGAGCTATAATTTGCATCATCACAGGGTGTAGTAAGCCGCCAGAGCCCGTTTCCGCGCCCCCTCCTTCCGAATCTAGGGGCAACAGTGATCCTGTCAAATTGCCACCCGTTAATCCCGGGAGAGACTGTGATGGTAAATGTAATCCTTGCCCCAAAGGCGCACGATGGTGGGTTTCCAGACCAGGGCATGGACATAAAATCGGTTATTGGCACACGATCGTATATAATCAGGATCCAAAAACATGCATGTGCTATCCTGATCGCCCAAGTGGGGGGTTGGAAGGAAAGTGATTTGTTATGAATGATATAACAGAATGTATGCTTTGCTTTCGAGATGCTGCGGTGCACACTTGGAACTGCTACATCCGTATTTTTGCGGATTCAGCGTCTCTTGATACGCAATTATCTAGAGATAGGATAGAATTTGAACTGCTTAGGGTGATGGTTCTTCGTCCTTACAAGATCGACCTCGACCCGGATAATTATAGAATTAAGGATATTTCTGAAATAAATATTTCTGTCAAAGACGGTCTACATGAAATTCCTGCCTACCTCGGCAAAGTTAATGACGACGGAAACGTATACTGGTCAGAATGTATTCTGTATAATTCTAATGGTTTTCCTGAGTTGTCATTTCAGGAATTTTTTGATTGGGACTCATATGGCCACGTATCTATGAACATTGTTCGCGCGGTTTCGAGTGATGGTTCATTTTATCTTATTGAAGATAGGTTCTGTGCATTCAACTATCGCAATTGAAGCTACGCGTTCTTAAAACTTGATCGTTATGATCCCACTGACAGCCTCAACATGAGGGCGCTGACGGCCGCGACACCGGGAAACAGCAAGGACAGCTATAGCTGCAGGTCTCGCACGAACCGCTTGTCATCCGTCGCAGGTGCTGCTGGCACACGATCGTTCATTTATGACGGCCGGGGCAATCTTGCAGGCGAGAGCCTGCCGGGTGGAGCGAACATCACGACGGACTATGACGGTCACGCACAGTTGACCGGCTATGTCCGCTCGGACGTCGGCTCGTTCACCTTTGCGTATAAAGGCCGCGCCGACCGTGTGGTGCAGACGAATGGCGCAGGCAGGGGGCGGTTCATCTACGATCCTGATGGCCGGGTGCTCGGTGAATATGGCCATTCTGCGATGGACGTGAAGGCCGAGCTCATCAGGGCGTTGCCGGCGGTCGCCAACGAAAATGGGTCGGGGACGACGAAGACCTGGGTGGCTATATGGCGCTCGCGATCGCGACGCCCGGCAGATTTGGCGCTACGCAACTGAGCTAGGTCCATGGCAGCCATCTGGGTGTGCCGCATGTCACGGCCAATGGTGCCAGCGCCACCATAGCAATGCCTTTAGGCCGTCTGGCGCCTGGCTTCCCCGGCCAGAACCGGATGATCGCCGACCTCTACTATAATCGATATCGTGGCTACGACCCGACTGATCTGCCCCCTTCTGAGTGGCCCATCGACTATCATAGTCTGGACCACGAAGGAGGAATGGAATGGCTCGGAAACACAAGCCCGAGGAGATCATCGGCAAGTTGCGTGAAGCGGAGATCGTGCTGGCGCAGGGCGGGACGGTGGCGGATGCCTGCCGCCGGATTGGCGTCACCGAACAGAGCTACTATCGCTGGCGCAAGGAATATGGTGGCCTGAAGATGGATCAGGCGCGGCGGATGAAGGATCTGGAGCGGGAGAACGCCCGGCTGCGGCAGGCGCTGTCGGACCTGACGCTGGACAAGCTGATCCTGCAGGAGGCCGCGCGGGGAAATTACTGAGCCCCGCCAGACGCCGGCGCTGCATCGATCACATCAGAGCAATGATGGCTGTCTCCGAGCGGCGGGTGTGCCGCGTGCTCGGACAGCATCGATCGACACAGCGCAAGGCGCCCCGCGGGGCGGATGACGAAGCCGCGCTAACCGAGGACATCATTGCTCTTGCCCGGCAATATGGCCGTTATGGCTATCGCCGGGTGACGGCCCTGCTGCGCGATGCCGGCTGGCGCGTGAATAGGAAACGGGTCGAGCGCATCTGGCGACGCGAGGGGCTCAAGGTGCCGCAGAAGCAGCCGAAGCGCGGCCGTCTTGGCTCAATGACGGATCGTGCATCCGGCTGCGACCGGAGTATCCAGGGCATGTGTGGTCCTACGACTTCGTCGAGGGCCGTACGCATGAGGGCCGCAAGTTCCACATCCTGTCGATCATCGATGAGGCCAGCAGGGAGTGCCTGGCCTTGCCGGTGGCGCGGCGGCTCAGAAGCGAGGATGTGCTGGCAGCGCTCGCCGAGCTGTTCGTCACGCGGGGCCCGCCAGCGCATATACGGTCGGATAATGGCCCCGAGTTCATCGCCACGGCCGTGCAGCAGTGGCTGGCGAAGGTTGGCGTGAAGACGCTCTTCATCACGCCAGGCAGCCCATGGGAGAATGGCTATTGCGAGTCCTTCAACGGCTCGAACCGTCCCAAGATGCGACAGGACCGGATTTGACCAGCGTCAGGGCCGCTGGTGCCGAGATTCTGAACCGGTCTTAACTGTATTGGCCTGCCATGACAGATGCCCGACACCGGGCTGTTGTGGGAGGTTTTATGTCTTTTCGTTTCGCTTTGCGCGGGGCGCTCGTTGCTGCGTGCCTGTTCTCCACACCCGCCCTGGCCGACACCTTCCTGGCCGAATTTCGGGACCTGGGCGGCACCACCACCATGGCTCGCTTCGATCTCGCCACCGGCAATGCTCTCAGCGGCGTCCGGCTCGATGCCAACCCGACCGGCGACAATGCGCCCATCCCATGGGGCGGGATTGGCGGCTTCGCCTTCGAACCCGAACCGGGTACGTCTGCCATACCCGAGCCGGCAAGCTGGGCGATGCTGATCTGCGGCATTGCGGTGGTCGGCGGGCTGATGCGGCGCAAGGGGGAGGGTATGCACTTCGTTGCCTTTGCATCAGCAGCCTGACGCGGGGCATCGTCCTCAACTGGCCCTGGCTTCGTGCCGCATCTCCGATGGCGTGCGGTCGAACCGGGCGCGGAATGCACGATTGAACGTCCGCACATCACCGAAGCCAAGCGACAGGGCGATATCGAGAATGCGCCGGTCCCTCCGGGTGGAGTCCGCGAGCATGGTCATCGCCCGGTCGAGCCGCCGGGCGGAGATGAATGTCGCAAGGCTCTCGTCCTCGCCCTCGAACAGCTTGCGCACATAACGTTCCGTCACACCGACCCGCGCGGCGACGAAGGCCGCGCTCAACTCCGGCCGCTCCAGATGCGCCATCACCACCTGCTTCGCCTGCGCGAGACGGGCGGCGCGCAGGCCACCGCGCATCGCGGCGTCATGACCGTCCGCCGTGGGCCCGATAGCCAGCGCTGCAAGCTCCAACAGATGACGCGCGGCGAGATCACGCAGATGCGGTGAAGCGAGCGCATCGGGCGCAAGGCTGGCGGCATAGCCGCGCAACAGGCGCAAGCGCGGATCTGAAGCATCTGACGCGCGCATCAGCTTATCGTCGATCGAGGTGACATAAGGTGAGAGCATCGCTCGCGAGAGTTGAAGCGTGACGAAATCATTGCGTCGCTCGGGTGAGACGAAGCTCACCGGGCGATCCAGCGAGCCAAGCACCGCCTGTCCGGGCCCGGCAGCGAACTCGCGCCCCCCCGCCTCGCGCATGAGCATCCGCTGGACGGGAAAGCAGATGAGAATATCCGAATTGCCGTCGCTGCGCATCGCACTGGTGCGGTGCGAGGTCATGGCGCTGATCGAGCCGCCCCCCGCGATCAAGCCGGGCGCGAGTGGCAACGCATTGGCCCGGATAGTGATCGGTGTGCCCTTCTGCGGCTCCAGTTCCATGCGCTGGCCGATCCGCCCGAAGAACTCGCGCGCGAATTCGTCCGGGTTGTACACCGGCAAATGCTCACTCGAAATCTCGATCGGCCTGAACTCAGCCATATGTCATCCCCCTGCCCCCCGGGTACGCGTCGGGATGGCGCCGGACGATCGATGCCGGCCCGGCCATTGTGACCTGACCGGGTCGTTTCGGCAACCGGCAGGAGGCGCGCTGCTATCAGCCCTAGGGTCAGGACTCACTGATCATAGCCAGAAGATGGCGGTGGC
>JAFKLU010000198.1 GCA_017304105.1 Sphingomonadales bacterium | reverse complement strand
CTGCACTTCGCCGCCGGTAATCTCGGTCTGGAAGCCCGGAAGCTGGCCGATGAGGTCGGCAAAGTTCACCGGCGAGATCTTTTCGACATCTTCCTGCGAGATCGTATTGACGGCGTAGGACACGTCAAAGCGGCGCTGGGCGCGGGTCGAGCCGGTGACGATGATTTCGTCGCCCGTCGCCTCATTTGCGGCGGCGGGCGCAGCATCGTCCGCATAAGCAGGCACAAAGGGAGTGGTCAGCGCGGCAAAGGCCACGCCGGCGGCGAGAACAGTCTTGATCATGAAGACCCCTTATGGATTTCTTGGCGCCTCGAACGAGGCGACGGGCGGCCCTCTGCACCCCTACTGTGACGCTTTTATGTAGACCTTTGAAAACCGATCAATGGATTGTCCGGCGGCCACTTCGCTTGCCACCACCACTCAGATCATTGGGAATTATCGGTGCCACGGCCGTGATGCCCTACTGAGGGTGCCCGGGAACGCCCGAACGTGGCCCGATGCCGCAAAATGCTACGCAACCACGGCGCGGCCCGCACGGGTAGCTCGGCGGTCGCCTTAGTAGAAGCGGCTGCCCTCGGCGGACGCCAGGCCCATTGCCGGATCGGTGAAGCTCGCGTCCCCTGTTTCGACATGGCCGGCATATCGCCTGGAGAAGCCCTCACCTCCTCCCGCGCGTACGGTAAAATCATACCACTGAAGGCTTCTGCCGATATCCAGCAAGATCGTTCGCCTTTCCATGGCTCCGAGAAGCAGGCGCTTGGAATATCGGCTATAGGAGCGGGCATCGATCGCGATATCGGTCGGCTTGTTCGCACGATTGCTCAGGTGGAGCGCCAGCGCCTCGGCACGTTGGCTGCGGGAGTTTCGATGGTATTCGCAGCGCACATCAACGGCCGGATCGTCCGGGCCGCCGGTGAAATGGCGGTAAAATCCATTCGGGCCGTGAATGGCGATGTCGTATCGGCCCGAGACGAACGTGGCGAGATCGATCTCTTCCTCGAGTTCGTCACCCGCGCGCACCGTGAACGTCATCGCCATCATCTGCGCGGACATGACCGGACGCGCATGGGCCTGGCTGCCGCGTTTCGCGTCGTAAAGATAGACGTTGAACGGCGCGCCCGCCGATCGGCTGCCGAACAGTTCGTTCCCCGCCTTCATCCGCAGAAGAAACTGCCCGGTGTCGGAGGCGATCCCGCCATCCGCATAGAGCTCATAGGGCACAGCGCACGCGGGCCGCACGCCGCGCTCCTGCCACAGAACCGCGTGCAGGCGCTCCGGCGCAGCGGAGAGTTCGGCCAATTCTGTCGGGGTCAATCCACTATACCCGCCGGGCAGCGGCTTGTGCCGCGCACGCGCGATCGCCTGCAAATGGCGCTTGCGATCAAGGAACGGCAGCTTGGCGGCGCGCCGGTCATGGGTCCGGAAGCACGAGGTCAGATCGCCGCAGATCGTGCGCCGCCAATCCGAGATGTTCGTCTCGACGATCTGCTCCCCGAATTTTCCCGCCACGAAATTCTGGACGAAACGGATCACCGACGTGTGGTCCGAAAGCTGCGAATTCACCCAGCCGCCGCGGCTCCAGGGCGAAGCGACGATCATCGGCACGCGATATCCGAGCCCGAACGGCGCGGCGCGCGCGTCCTGTTCCGGGATACCCTGGATCAGGTCGTCCTCGATGGAGCTATATTCGACGCCGGTGTCGATCCCCGCCGAGGCGCGCCCCGTTTCCGGCCGTGCGGGATCGGCGGCGACATAGGTGGGCGCATGATCGAAGAATCCGTCGTTTTCGTCGAACGTCAGGATGAAGATCGTCTTCTTCCAGACCTCAGGCCGCTCGGTCAGGATGTTCATGACCTCCGAGACATACCATTCGCCGAACCACGGCGTGCCCGGATGGAAGCTGAAATTGGCCGGCGCCACCAGCCATGAAACGGTCGGCAGATTGCCGGTCGCCACGTCCTTGCGAAACTGGTGCAGCACATCGCCCTTGGGGACGTCGATCTGCCGCCGTTCACTGTCCGCGACATAATCGAGCGTTTCGAGCGTCAGATAATCCGGATCGCCCTCGTTCATCGCCAGCCCGTGCGCGCGCAGTTCAAGCTGCTCCGGCGTGCAATCCGCCAGCGTGCGCCGGGCGGCAGTGCGCTTCGCCGCGAGGCGCGCGCGTTGATCGGCATAGGCGCGGAGCGTCGCCTGGAGCGCGGAAGTGGGGGCGCGCGCGAACGCTTCCTTCAGCGTTGCTTCCCGCGCTTCGATATTCGCCAGCGCGCGGTCGATCAGGTTCTCGACATAGGCCCGGTATTTCGGCGTGAACGCTGTGGCGTAGCTGGAAAAGCGCTCGAGCGGATTGTCGCCGTCATTGCCGACCCAGTCGTCCGCAGCCTCGCCCCAGACGGGAGATTCGCAATAGATCTGGTTCTGGTAGCATTTCCAGCTAACGCCAGCCTGGCCCAGCCGCTCGCCGAAGCTCGTCCACGTCAGCCCGCCGGGGTGCGTCATATGGTTGTACATGTGCACCAGCGATCCGGACTCGTGCGGCTCGCGCACCGTACCGTTCCACAGCATCAGCCGGTTCGGCGTGGTCATGGACAAGATACTGGAATAATTCTGATCACAAATTGTGAATGCGTCGGCCAGTGCATAATAAAACGGCAGGTCGTCGCGCGTGCAATATCCCATGGTCAGCGGAATATGACCATATTCCTTCTTCCCGCTTCGCTTGGCCTCTATCCAGTTGTCGTGCAGGCCGCCGTTCCAGGCATCGACCTGATCCGTACGTCCATGGGGTATGCTGCCCATCCAACTGACGCAGCTGGCCTTCACGTCGAGCCGCCATGGCGCATAGGCGGCTCCCGCCCGATCGCGCTGGAAGAAGACGGACACGCCATCCGCTTGCCGCAACGGGCGCGGATCGTTGAAGCCGCGCACGCCTTGCAACGTCCCGAACATATGGTCGAACGAGCGGTTTTCCTGCATCAGGATGACGATGTGCTCGGCATCCAGATAGGTCGTGCCGGGATCCGGCGTGATCGCATAGGCGCGCTGCACCGCCTGGGGGAGAAGGCCGGAGAGACCGGCCACTCCTCCCAGAAACACCCCGCCCCTGAGCAAGTCGCGCCGGTTCGTCATGGCAACGTGCCCGGATTTGCGGTCTCGAACACGCGCGCGGCGCGGATCGCGAGCGGAATGCCCGCCCGCCGCATCGCGGTTCGCCCGCGCGCGCTCATTTGTCGTCCACGAAGACCGGCAGCACCGGCTGTACCGCGTCCTTCAGCTTGACGCCGATCGCCTTCGCCACGGTTGGCGCGATCTGGCGCATGTCGATCTGGCCGAGATTCCGCCCCGGCTTCACGCCCTTCCCCGCGATGAAGAACGCAGCGTTCATGCCGTGGTTCGACGGCAGCTCGCCGTGAAAGCCGATCGGCGCAGGCAACTCCCGAATCCGGCTCCCCACGAGATCGCTGCCCAGGACAGTGCCGTCCTTCATTTCCAGCAGGAAGCTCGCATTCGGAAACCCGCCGAGCTTGCGGATTTCCGCCTCGTCCAGCACTCGGACGATGCCGTTGTCCGGATCCGCGGCAAGGCGATGCAGCAGATCGCCGACCCGCGCCTTGACCGCCGCATCGGCGGGATTCTTCAGCATCACGGCGTTGCCCCAGAAGTCCGCCTGCCAGCCGGTCACGCGTGCCTTTTGTCCCGCTACTAGCGGCGCGACGTCGATCAGCCCGGCCTCGGCAAAGGCCAAGCGCGCGTTTAAGACGCGGGTGGCGGCAATCTGGCCGTGATCGGATACCACCACGACCACCGTATCCGGATCGTCGCGCAGGGCAGCCGCCTTCAGCTCGCCGATCAGCCCGTCGATGTTTTCGGCCGCCCGCTTCGCCTCGGGGCTGTAGGGGGCATGCGCGTGCGCGTTCACATCGACGCCGGAGAGATGCACCGTCAGGAACTGCGGATGATAGCGGTGCAGGATCTCGATGGCGAAGCGCGTGCGCGAACGATCATAGTCGGGATTGTCGAAATCGACTCCCACATAGGGCCCGAGCTTCGCCTCCAGATCTGCCAGCAGCCCGACCGGATGCGCCGCGGCGGCGATGGCGGCGTGGTTGTCCGTGGCGGCGGAGAAGGGCTCGAAGCGCGGGATGTCGTAGCGGACACTGGGATTGCCGACCGACACGAGCTGATCGACATTCGCCGTGACCCGACCGCTCCGCGCGGCTGCGTCCCACAGCGTGTCGGCTTTGACGTCGCTGGCGAACAGATAGATCGATCCCGCCTGGTTCCTGTCGGGCGCCACGAAGTGGGGATTGTTGAGCACGCCGTGCCGGGCCGGCTCCACGCCGGTCATCAGCGTGGTGGCACTCGGCCAGGAGACGGTGGGCAGTACCCCCGTCACGCCCGAGGCATAGCAGCCTTCGCGCATGAAGCGCTGCAGGTTGGGCATGTTGATTCCGCGCGCCGCCGCCTCGGTCACATATTCGGGGTTCATCCCGTCGACGCTGACCATAACCACCGTCTTCGCGTCGGCAGTGCCGGCGAGCAGCACCAGCGCCGCGGCGGCGGCGAACCGCTTGTTCATGTTCATGGCGTTGGCTTTCCTCACTTTCCGGCGAACACCGGCAGCAGCGGCTGATCCGCATCCTTGAGCGAGACATTGATGGCCTTGGCCAGCGTCGGGGCGATCCGGCGCATGTCGATCACGCCCAGGTCGCGCCCGGCGGCGATGCCCTTGCCGGCGATCAGGAACGAGGCGTAGCATTCGGCGACATCTGGCAGATAGCCGTGCGTGCCGGTCTGCGCGTGCGTCACCAGCAGGGGCCCGGTATAGGCGGCACCCACGGCAAAGCCCGGCTTCATTCCGACGACGAAGCTCGCACCCGGATAGCCGCCCAGCGCGGCGACGTCTGCTCCCTCCACTATCTGCGCGATGCCGTTCGCCGGATCGGCGGCGAGGCGGTGTAGCAGTTCGGCGACCTTCGCCT
>JAFKLU010000197.1 GCA_017304105.1 Sphingomonadales bacterium | reverse complement strand
CCTGCCATGATTGCGAGCCGGCAGCTGGCGCCGCGCCGGGCGGCCCGGTCTATCTCTACATCCATGGCGGGGCCTTCGTGTTCGGTGGCGGCGCTTTCGCCAAGGCGCTGGGCGCGCGCGGTGCCGAGGCGCTCGGCGTGCGGGTCGTCTCGGTCGACTATCGGATGCCGCCCGACCATCCCTTTCCCGCCGCGCCGGAGGATGTCGTCGCCGTCTACAAGGCGCTGCTGGAGACGGTCGATCCCGCCCGCATCGTGATCGGCGGCGGATCGGCGGGCGGCAATCTCGCCGCTGCCGCGACGCTCATGATCCGTGACCGGGGCCTGCCGATGCCGGCCGGCGTCATCCTGCTGACGCCGGAGGTGGACCTTACCGAATCCGGCGACAGCTTCCGCACCAACGAGGATCTGGACATCATCCTGAAGCGCGGCCTGCCTGAGTGCAACGCGCTCTATGCCGGCGGCCATGATCTTGCCGATCCCTATCTCTCCCCGTTGTTCGGTGATTTCACGCGCGGTTTCCCGCCCACGCTGGTCCAGTCCGGCACGCGCGATCTCTTCCTGTCCAACTCCGTGCGGATCCATCGCAAGCTGCGCGAGGCGGGCATCGATGCCGAGCTCCACGTCTGGGAAGCTATGCCCCATGGCGCCTTCAGCCGCACCGGGACGCCGGAAAGCGAGGAGGTGAATGCCGAGGTGAGCCGCTTCATCCACCGCGTGACGCGCGGGCACCGCGAGGCGGCCAACAAGAAGCTCGTCCTCGACATGTGGCACAATGTGATCAACGGGCGCGACTATGCGAGAGCGGGCCAGTATATCGCGCAGGACTATATCCAGCACAGCCCGAGCGCCGGGCAGGGCCTGGAGGCGCTGATCGCGTTCCTCAAATGGGAGCTGGGCGAAGGGCCGCTGACCCCCGGCAGCTACGAACTCACCCGCTTCGAGCATGTGATCGTGCAGGACGATCTCGTCCAGCTCATGTTCCAGCGCGAGGTGGCCGACGCCAGGCAGCCGGACCGGACCATCCCCGTCTGGTGGTACGACACGTATCGCGTGCGCGACGGCCTGATCGTCGAACATTGGGATTCCGCGCTCGAATAAGCGAGTGCTCTGGACGCGCGCGGCGCGACATCCTATCGCGATAGGCATCCAGAAGAGAAGGGGGAGCAAGGCCCATGTCCAGCACGTCGCCGGCCGAGGGCCCCGGGTCCGATGCCGTTCCCGGAACCGGTGACTGGACGGCGCAGACCGGCTGGATGATCGCCTTCCTGACGCTCATCTCGACCTTCAACTATCTGGACCGCTCGCTGCTCGGCCTGCTGCTGCCGCTCATCAAGGCCGATCTCCAGCTCAGCGACACCGCGCTCGGCCTCATCTCGGGCCTGGCCTTCGCGCTCTTCTATTCCATCCTGAGCCTGCCGATCGCCAATCTCGCCGACCGCTACAACCGGCGCAACATCATCACGATCGGCTTCACCTGCTGGAGCCTGATGACCGCCGTTTCGGGCTATGTGGTGAACGGCATCCAGATGGCCTTCTGCCGCTTCCTCATGGGCGCGGGCGAGGCGGCGGGCCTCGCGCCCTCGCAATCGATGATCGCGGACAGCTTCACGCGCGACCGGCGGCCCCTTGCGCTCGCCATCTTCTCGACCGCGAGCGCGATCGACGCGGTGTTCCTGCTGCCGCTCGCTGCCTGGATCGCCGAGATTTACGGCTGGCGCGTCGCCTTCCATCTGGCGGGTTATGCAGGCCTCGCGCTCGCGGTACTCTTCTACTTCACGGTGCGCGAGCCCGGACGGCAAAGAACGCAGGCGGCACCCGCGCAGAAGAAAGCCACGCTGCGCGAGGCCGCCGTGGTGCTCTGGCGCATCCCCGCCTTCCGCGCGATCATAGCCGGCGTCTCCTTCATGGGCGGCGCGCTTTATGCCACGGGCACCTGGACGACCGCGCTGCTCACCCGCGTCCACGGCCTTACCGTCACCGAGGTCGGCGTCTACGTCACCCCCGCGCGCGGCCTCATCGGCATTGCGGGCATCATCGCGACGGGCTGGATCGCCGACCGGCTGGGACGGCGCGACGATCGCTGGCGCTACCGCGTGCCGGCCATCGCATCGTTCATCCTCGTGCCGGCCTATGCCGCCTTCTTCCTGGCCGACGCGCCGGCGCTGTGGATCGGAGGCATGGCGCTCACCGCAGCGCTTTATTCCGCCTTTCAGGGACCGATCTTCGCCGCCACTATCGCGCTCTCGCCCGATCACATGAAAACGGTGGCGGTGGCGATCAACATCTTCTTCACCGGCCTGCTGGGCCAGATCTTCGGTCCGCTGATCGTCGGCGCGCTAAACGATGCACTGACGCCGATCTATGGCGACCATGCCATCCGCTACTCGATGATGGCCGTGGCGCTCTGCTGCCTGCTCGGCGGGCTCTGCTTCCTCTGGGCAGGACGACTCGCCGAGCGGGAACGGCGCGGCTAATCGCGCCAAGTAATCAGTAGCGCACCCGGATGCCCGTCCGCCATCTCGAACCGAACGTATCGAAATAGACCGGATTGGTCGGATAGTTGGAGCCGCCGCCCCCGCCACCGCCCGGCGCCACCGGCGGCTTGCGGTCGAAGAGGTTGTCCACCGTGGCGAACAGCTCGACATGCTGCATCTCGGAGGTGCCGAGCGGGATCTGGTAGGACATCGCCACGCCGAAATAGCTGGCGCCGTCTACCCGATTGGTATTGATCGAGTTCAGCTTGGTCGGATCATAGCCCGGATCCTCCGGACCCGTCCGTTCGACATTGTAGATCCCCTTGCCGATCCGGCGCCAGGAGAGGGTCGCGTTGAACCGGCCGGTGTCGTAGGTGAGGAAGCTGTTCCAGATCCATTTGGGGGCGGGGTTGAAGTCGCCCGCATCGAGCACCGGGCCCGACTGCCCCGCATAATCGCGCGGGGGCACGCTGGGATTGGCCTGGCTGATGAAATCATACTGGTTGTTGCCGAGCACGCGCAGGTTGAGCGTGCCAGCCCAGCCGGCCTTGATGTCCGAGAGGCGCAGACGATAATCGAGTTCGATGTCGAAGCCGCGCACGTCAAGCTTGGCGAGATTCACCTGCCGCGCGTCGATGAACGTGATGTCGCTCGGGCCAGCGGCGCCATAGGTGATCCGGTTGCAAAACAGCTGAAAGCCCTGGCAAAAATCGACGATGCGCTGGGCGCTGAGGATTGTCACCGCATCCTTGATCCTGATCTGATACCAGTCGAGCGACATGCGCAGGCCCGGCACGAAGCTGGGTTGGAAGACAGCGCCGAGCGTGGTCGTGTCCGCCTTCTCCGGCGTCAGCGCGAAGCTGCCGCCGTTGAGGATCGGCGTGGGGTCGTCGCCGACCAGCGGCGTTCCGGGAATGAGCGGATTGTCGACGATGCCGCTCGTCGAACCGGGCTCGGTCGGCACGTTGCGCAGGAACAGCTCGCGAAAGCCCGCCGCGCGGATGTCGCGCGAGCGCGAGGCGCGCAGGCGGAAGTCGGGGATCACGTCGTAGATGGCGGAGATCTTCCAGCTGGTCGCCTTCGAGGTCTTCTCCTCGCCGGTATTCCCGTTCCTGGCGTGGTTGCGCGTGTAGCGGACCGCACCGTTGAGCTCCAGCAGGTCGCCGACCGCCGAGTCCTTGAAGACCGGCACATTCAGCTCGCCAAAACCCTCCAGCACGTTGATCTTGCCGGCATAATCGAGACCGAAGGTGAAGGCGTAGTCGTTATAGTCCGGTATGTCGCCGTGATAGACATCGCCATCGTCCGCGCGATAGTCGACGCCCGCAGCGGCCGAGACCGGTCCGGCTCCCCAGCCATCGAGCACCGTCCCCTGCACGGAGCCGGATATCACATGCTGGCTGTAGTTGAAGTCCTGCATGACCGGCCGATAGGCATATTCCAGCGCCTTGGGATCAGCATTGCTGAGGCCGAACAGGTTGAGCGGCAGGCAGCCCTGCGCGCGCGGGTCGGGATTGGCCCTGGTCAGTTCGCGACAAACGATCTTGCCGCTGGCGACGCCCGTTCGCACGAGGCCTTCGTCCACCGCATCCACCGCATATTGGAAGGGCGTGTTCACGCGCGTGTTGGTGCGTGACTGGTGGCGCTCGTTCTTGCCGTACTGATAGTAGGCGTCCCAGGTCCAATCACCGAACAGCGCGCCGGAAAGGCCGACGAGCCCGCGAAACACCGATGCGTCCGCCTCGTTATAGGCGTCGAGCAGGCCGTCCATGTCCTTACCGAAGCTGAACTGGGCGCCATTGAGGAGCGCCTTGACGCTCGCCGGCAGGAAGGCGTTGTCCGCACTGAAGAAATAAGTGGAGCGCGGCGGCACGATAGCGTTCGTGCTCGAGGCGACCCGCTTGGCGTAGGTCAGTTCGGTCTGCAGGGTGAGCGTGTCGGTGAGCTCATACTGGCCGTAGACATAACCCACCCACCGCTTGATCGGCGTCTGGATGTCGCTGTCGTCATAGGTCGAGACGCCGTCCCCGCCCTGGCGCGGGCCGATCTGCGCCTGGCTCACATATTTTCCGGGGTCGAACTGGACGACGCTCTTGCCGTCCTCGCTGAACCGCAGGTTCCGGGCGGCGAGCGGCGCCGGCGCGCGGTCGCGCAGCACGCCGCGCGGCTCGTTATAGGCCTGCTTGCTGTTGGGGCCGATGATATAGTGCGGTAGCCCGTAGCCGGGCGTGCCGGGCTTGTCGTAGCCGGAAAGGACGCTGCTGCCCGGGATGATGGTGTTCGAATTGCCGAAGATGTCCCAGCTCTCGGCGCACCACAGGCGCACCTTGGCACAATCGCCGATGCCGAGATTCTTCTGATATTCGATGCCTGCGACGATATGGCCGCGCCCGTCGGCAAAGCTCGTCCCGCCCATCAGCGAGCCGTGGTAGCTCTTGCCGTCGTTTCGGCTGGTCTGGCCATAATCGAGCTGCGCGATCGCGTCCGAGCCATAGGCGTCCGAGGCGCCCCCCGTGACCGTCTCCACGCGCTGGATCATTGCGGAGGGAATGACGTTGAGGTCGATGGCGCCGCCGTCCGAAGTCGGGATGAACCGGCGTGAGTTCACCAGCGTCAGCGTGCGCGTGCCGTTGAACGGGTTGAGGCCGCGAAGATTGGCATAGGACGCGCCGACATTGGCACCGGCAGTGATGCCTGCCGTGGCATCGGACTGGAAATTGGAGTTCTGCGGAATGAGCTTCAGCGTCTCGCTGATGTTGACCTGGCCTAGATCGGCCATGAGGTCGGCGCCGATCACGGTCGCGGGGGTCGGCTCGTTGAAGCCATTGCGCTTAATGCGGGTTCCGGTGACCAGGATCGCGCTCGTATCGACCTCTTCGGCCGATTGCGGAGGGCTTGCTTCCTGGGCCTTGGCCGGCATGGCGAGGGTGACGGCCAGTGCCAGGGCCGATATTGCCGGACGCGCAGCTCCGCGCCGCCTGCCGAGGCCGATCGAGACCGTGTGCGAGTTTTCCATATTCCCCCTCCTGTGCCGAGCATGTCGATCCGGCCGCAGACCGGGGTCGGGAGCGGTGGAAAGACGCGCGTTCCTGTTGTTGTGAGGCGACTATAGGGAGCCCGGCATGACGGCGCCTTCGGCATTGCAGCCGACCCTATGTGCGATTTTGCGGATCACTTCGCGACGGCAGGGGTTTTCGAGCGGCTGGAGCGGGACTCCTTATCTCCCATGAAATGGCGCGATATCAGCCGGAAACGCGGAGCGGTCGGACGATCGCCGCCCCTGTCGCGACGATGCGAATGGGCACGTCATGCCCGCCTCGGGCTTTTTCGCACAGCGTTTGCGCGCTTTCCCGCACCTCGTCCGTCCCGATCGGGGAACCATCAAAAAAAGGGGAGGACCTTCGCCCTCCCCTTCGAAAATCTTCTCGGAACCACCGGCTCACTCGGCCGCGATGGCGTCCTGCTGTGGCGGGCCCTTGATGCCGTAGAGCTTGGCGGCATTCTCCCAGGCGATCTTGCGGACCAGTTCCGGCGACGCCTTCCTGGTGAACTCCTCCAGCTTCTTGATCGAATTGGGCCAGATGCTGTCGGGATGCGGATAATCCGTCGCCCAGAGCAGCTTGTCCTCACCGTAGAACTCCGCGAGCGCGACAGCGGTCGGACTCTGCTGGAAGGTGCCGTAAACCTGCCGCTTGAACAGCTCGGAGGGCTTCATCTTGTGCGGGATGCCGCCACGCGCGTTCCAGAACTCCTCGGCTTCCCAGAGGCGGAAGTGACGATAATCCAGCTCCTCGATTACCCAGGGGAGCCAGCCGATGCCGCTCTCTGCGATGACGATCTTGAGGCCCGGATGACGCTCCAATATGCCCCAGGCGAACAGGTCCACGAACGGATCGAGGAACTGCTCGATGAACATCTTCACGTGCAGGAAGGTCGCGCCCGGGCTGCCCTTATACTTGTCGAAGGCGCGGCTGACGCTGGCGAACACGGTAACGTGGAAGGAGAGAATGATGTCGTTCTTCTCCAGCATCTCCCACAATGGTTCCCAGCGCGCGTCCTCAAGGCGCGGCTCGGCCATCGCAATCTGGAGATTGGCCTGCTTGAAGCCGCCAATTGCGATAATGTGTTCCAGCTCCTTGAGCGCCGCTTCCGGGTGCGGCGGCAGCAGCGGCACGCCGATCAGGCGATCGGGCGCATAGGCGCAGAATTCCTTCAGCCACTCATTATAAACGGCGTAGCAGGCGTCGCGCAGCTCCTCGTCCTCGAAGTTCAGCGAGGTGACGGGGCCGAAGATGACATGCGCCCAGACGCCGTCGCGGTCCATGTCCTGCAGGCGCAGCTTCTGCACAGCCGGGCGCCTTTCCGTCTGGTCGACGATACCGCCGCGATCGAGCGCGGTGAAAATGGGCTTGGGGCCGTTCATGCCGCTGGCCTGGCCCGACCAGGCGCCAAGGCTCTTGCCTTCGCACATCCAGGTCATGCGGCCATCGACCATTTCGACCTTGGGACCGCGATCCTTCAGATGCGCCGGCAGCCGGCTGGTCCACAGGTCCGTCGGCAGCTGGTTGAGATCGAGGTGATCGTCGCAACTAATCAGCGGATGATCCACGTGCTTGCTCCTCTCGTTCCGGCGGCGGCGTGATGATCTACCGTCGCCGTTCAGGCCTGATGCCGCCGGCGACTCAGGAGGTCCGGCGATCATGTCGTTAGCGATCTAACTATCTTGCCCTGAATGGCGCATGGATGCAAGCGCTTTGCGAGGCGCCCTTACTGCACCGGGCGACGCTCAGGCCGGCTGCGGCGCCTTGGCGTCGGCCAGCGCCTGCGCGGGCA
>JAFKLU010000196.1 GCA_017304105.1 Sphingomonadales bacterium | reverse complement strand
AGGGCCGATGGCCGAGGCCATCGCCCCGAGGGCGATTTTGAGAAGGGAGATACCGACATGGACCACGATAATCGCGAGAGCTGGCTGAACCGGGTGGCGGTCGGCATGGCCCCGCTGTTCGACGCGCTGGATACCCCCCTGCCCGACCGCATCCGCGTTGCGATCGGCTTCACCAGTGCCGGGCGCAAGGGCAAGGCGATCGGCGAGTGCTGGGATAACCGGCTAAGCGCGGACGGCCATTTTGAAATCTTCATCCGGCCCGACCTTGCGCACGCGCCCGACGCGATGCCCGCGCAGATCGCGGCGATCCTCGCGCACGAGCTGGTCCACGCCGCAGTCGGTATCGCGGCCGGGCATGGGAAGGCGTTTAAACGCATCGCTATCGGATTAGGGCTGGTCGGGCCGATGCGCGCGACGACGCCCGGCGAGACGTTCCTTGCTGCGGTCGCGCCGATCCTCGCCGTCGCCGGCCCCCTCCCCCATGCCCGGCTCGACACGGCCGGCGAGACCACCGCGCCGAAGAAGCAGGCGGCGCGGATGCTCAAGTGCGAGTGTCAGGCGTGCGGCTATACGGTGCGGACCGCGCGCAAATGGCTGGAGACGGCGGGTGCGCCGCTATGTCCGATCGAGGAGCATGGGCCGATGCGCCATGAGCCGCTCGACAGTGACGGCGAACCGGAGGGATAACCGCAACAGCTAAGCGACTAAGCGGCTAGACGACTAAGCGACTAATCTCTATAAGCCGCTTAGTCGCTTAACAGGAGCAGGTCATGCAGACATGGGCCATCATCGCCCAGAAGGGCGGGCAGTCGAAAACTACGCTGGCGACCGGCTTCGCGGTCGAAGCGGCGCGCGAGGGCGCGGCCGTCGTGATCCTCGATGCCGATGATCGCCAGGGATCGGCGCTCTACTGGTCGGAGCGGCGTGCGCTCGATGACGTGACGGTGAAGGACAGCAGCGTCGCCGGCCTGCCGCTGCACGTCACGCGGGGGCGCGCCAGCGGCAAGCTCGACCTCATCATCATCGACACGCCGGCGAACTCCAAGGATATCGCCATGCTCGCGGCCGAGCAGGCCGATTTCGTCATCATTCCTGTCGCTCCGCGCGGGCTGGACGTTCACTCGGTCCTGCAAACGGTCAAGCAGGTGCAGCAGGCCGGGACGCCGTTCGCGGTGATCCTGACGCAAGTGCCGCACCAGGGCGGGGAGGGGGAGGAGGCCCGCGCGGGTTTCGCCGCCAAGGGCATCGGGCTGTTCGATAGCCGCCTTCACTTCCGCAAGGACTATTACCGCGCAACGCCGATCGGCCAGACAGCCGCCGAGCTGGAGCCGGACGGCAAGGCCGCGGCCGAGTTGCGCGCCGCCTATGAGGAGGCTAAGCGACTAAGCGGCTATACGACTAAGCCAATAAGCGAGGTGGCGTGATGGCCCGGAAACCGTCAGCACTGGCAGGTATCTTCGATGACGAGCCGGAGGCGCCCGCGCCCGAGCTGGTCGCGGAGTCGACGCCCGCCCGCGCACCGGCGCGATCGGCACCCAGGGCGCGGCGCACGGCCGACGTACCCGCGCCGGAGCGCCGCAGCAGCCATCCGGGCAAGAAGCCGGTCCTGATCCATATCCCCGAGGACATGCACCGCACGTTGCGCCAGCTCAGCGTCGAGGAGGGCGGGGAACCGCTGACCGTCGTGACCGAGCGGCTGTTGCGGCAGTATCTCGTGCAGCGGGGCCATGCCAGGTTCGCGCCGTGAGCAAGCGCCGCGACCCGAATCCCGAGTTCGACCTGTTCATTCCGGCGCTTGGCGACCTTCCGCTCAAGGATCAGCGCGAGGTCATGGAGCGGCCGTTCTTCTCGCTTCAAAAGCGCAAGCGATTGAAGCCGATCGAGTATCGCAGCCCGGACGGCGAGGCATGGGTGCGGGTGCAGGCCATTCCCGATTACGGCATGGCGACCATATGGGACGCCGATATCCTGATATGGGCGGCATCCACGCTCAATCGCATGAAGCAGCAGGGCTTGAACGACTTGCCGCGCACGCTGACGACGACGCCCTACGACCTGCTACGCGCGATCAAGCGCAGCACCGGCGGCCGAGACTATCAGGAGTTGCAGGCGGCGCTGCTCCGGCTCCAGACGACTTCGATCACGACCTCGATCCGCGCGACGAAGCGTCGGCAGAAGGCAGGCTTCAACTGGCTCGATAGCTGGACCTTTGACACCGACGCCGACACCGAGCAGCCCCGCGGCATGACGCTGACCCTCTCGGATTGGGTTTACGAGGGGATCGTGAATGAGAAATCGCTCCTCACCATGCACCCCGATTATTTCCTTCTGTCGGGAGGGCTGGAGCGCGCGCTGTATCGCATCGCGCGCAAGCACGCCGGTTCGCAGCGCGGCGGGTGGACATGCCGGGTGGAGGTGTTGCGCGACAAGACCGGCAGCGACGCCAAGCCCAAGGAGTTCAATCGGATGTTGCGGCGGGCGATCGAAGCGGACCAGCTCCCCGACTATGGGATGGCGCTGACCGAGACGGCCGACAAAAGTCCAGCCGTGCTGTTCCGGTTGCGCGGCGAGGCCGAGGCGCTGGAGTTCGCCGAGAAGATGCGGGCGGAGGAGGAGCGACGCGCTCGCATGGTCGCCGATCGGCAGCGCGCCGATCAAGTCGACGCCCACATGGACCGGCTTGCAGGCCGTCGCTGACTATCGGGGTTTCACCCACCCGTCGCCCAACTATCGGGGGATCACACACCGAGGCGACGAGGCTGCTGGAGCCGCTATGTGGCCCACTATGCGGCAGCGAGCGGCGGGCCTGTGGATAAGTGGCGCTCCGAGCCGTTTTTCGCCGGCACAGGCTCGGGGTTTCACCCACCTTTGCGTCGGGGTTTTACACACCGTCCTATCGGGGTTTCACACACCGAATCACGGGGTTTCACCCACCGGCTACCCCGCTAGGCCGTTGATTCTACAACGAAGAAACCGCTTGGAAGCAGCCTTAACCTTCTTAACGATTCCTATTTAATAGAATCACTTAACCCGCTGGATGCGAAAATCAGCAGCGGTGTGTGTGTGATGAGCGAAAGGGAGAAGGAAAAGCGGAATCGGCCTAACGGCCGATACGCTTTCGTTGCGTGCCGCGGAAGGCGGCACCAAGGCGGCGCAAGCGCCGCAGGCTTAGCGGGAAGAAGATGGGCGAGGTGACGACTGAATCGCCTCCTACGGCCGCCCAGGAGCGCTGTGAGGGCAGGAGAGGGGCCTTTGACGTGCCGACGTGCTGATCGCAGCAAATGTCGCCAGCGGGGCTTAAATCGGCCAAGCCGGTCCCGGCTTCATCGGCCTCGTTCGTGCCTTGAGGGATCGATCACGCCGGATCGAACCGACCGGCGAACTCGCGATCAGCGTAGTAGCGCAGCTTGGCGGCGATAATCGGCCGCTGCCCGGCGAGGAACAGGAGCTGGCGATCGGGGCGGAGTGTGCGGACTTCATCGGGGGTGAGCAGCGGCCGGCCGACGTGCTGCTGCCCGTAGGAAATCCCGGTTTGCTCGGCGTCGAGCGCGCGGCTCATGGTCTCGAACACGACGGTTTCCTGCCCCGCCAGGTCAGAAACGAGCTTGGCGCTGTCCTGATCGTTGACCCCGAACACCTGGAGGACGCCGGCGTTGGACAGGAACGTGCCGGCGCGCTGCCCGTAGAGCGCGCGGAGCTGGTGAACGTCCTGGAGGATCGGCCAGAGCTGGACGCCGTAGCCCGCCATCAGCCCCATCGCGCGCTCGACCGGCTCGAGACGGCCCAGCGCGGCGAACTCGTCGAGCAGGAACAGCACCGGCCAGGGCGGGCGACCCGGCGCGCGCGCCAGTTCGGTCAGCGCTTGCGCCACCATCAGCCGCAGCCAGCGGGCATAGCTGGCGAGCCGATCGGGCGGCAGCACGAGAAACACCGTCGCTGGCGCATCCTTCAATCCCGCGAACGTAAAATCCGATCGCCCCAGCACCGTCGCCATGCGGGGTGAATCGAGAAAGTGGGTGTGACGTTGCGCGGCCGACAGCACGCCGGCGGCTTCGCGATCGGATTTGCCGAGATGGCGATTGGCGGCGCGCGCGACCAAGCCGCCTTGCGCCTGCATCGCTTCCAGCATGGCAGCGAAGGCTTGCGGCGCGAGGGTGAGCCGGTCGCGCAAAGTGGCAAGGGTCCGCGTGCCCACCGGCTCGCTGGCGACGATATGCAGGATCAGGCCGGCGATCAACGCCTTGGCTTCCTCGTTCCAGTGCGCCTCGCCGGCTTCGCCGGGAGCGTCGTAGACCAGTGCATCGGCGAGCGTCATGCAGTCGTCGGCCAGATCGAGGCCGGCAGGGTCGATGCGATCCAATGGATTGAACGCGGCCGAGGGAATGCCCGTCACTCCGAACGGATCGAGGACATGGACCGGGCCGAATGTCCCGCGCTGGCGCGCGGTGACGCGGGCATTCTCGCCCTTGGGGTCGATGCAGACCACGGAGCCGGGATAGTCGATCAGATTGGGAATGATGGTGCCCACGCCCTTGCCGGTGCGTGTCGGCGCGATCGTCAGCAGATGGGCGGGGCCGGCATAGCGCAGCGGCTTGCCCGATTTGCGGTCGCGGCCGATCAGCAGGCCGTCGCCATTTTGGGCGAGGGGGCGCGTCTCGCGATCGGTGGCGAAGCGGGCCGAGCCGTGGGTGTCGTTGCCGTCAGGGCCGCCATATTTGAGGATCAGCGGTTGGAACAGCGCGCGCAGCGTGACGAGGAAGATGACCAGGCCCGTCAGCATCATTACGATCTGGTAGATATTGGAATCGCGGGGCAGGCCGAGGAGCTTGCCGAGGATGAGCGGCACCCCAAGCCCCAGCACCAGGGCGGTGATGAGGAACAGGACCACGACGCCGAACAGGTGGCGGATGAGGGCGACCGGGCTGGTGACGAGGGCCGTGACTGCCCATATCGGCTGCGCGCGCGCCATACGGGCGAGGTTGCGGATCGCGCGGCCGAACTGGCGGAACCATTCCATCATCAGGATTCCCTCCCATTGTCGTTTTCGAGATGTTC
>JAFKLU010000195.1 GCA_017304105.1 Sphingomonadales bacterium | reverse complement strand
TGGTCGGATGGGCACTCCATCACGACGGCACCCGTACAGTCGTCCACGAGGGAGTGCAGATCTCGCGAGCAGCGTCGCAGGTCGCCGTTACAGGAGGAGGAGGGCGACGCATCCGAACAGGGTTTTCAACGTCACTTCTGCCTCTCCACTTGTCGTCATGCCTTCGTCGCCCGGCGATCAGCCGGTGTAGACGGTCTTCATCTGCGTATAGAATTCAACGGCTGCAAACCCTTGCTCGCGCGGGCCATAGCTGGACTTGCGCGTGCCGCCGAAGGGAACGTGATAGTCAACGCCCGCCGTTGGCAGGTTGATCATCACCATGCCCGCGCGCACGGCGCGGCGGAAGTGGCGAGCATGTTTGAGTGAGGTGGTAACGATCCCGGCGGAGAGGCCGAACGCGCCGCGATTGGCGAGGTCGAACGCGGCCTCATAGTTTTTCACGCGGACCGTGCTGACCAGCGGGCCAAACACTTCCTCCTGATTGATCCGCATGTCCGGATCGGTGTCGGCAATCAGCGCGGGGCTCATGAAGAAGCCGGGCGTGTCCAGTCTCAGCGCCTCGCCGCCGGCGGCGAGACGGCCGCCCTGGCTCATCGCGATTTCCAGATAGCGCTGGTTCTGCGCGAACTGGTCCTCATGCGCGGCTGGGCCGACCTGCGTGGCAGGGTCGAGCGCATGGCCCACTTTCAGCGCCCCGGCCCGCTCGGCGAGGGCCGCGACGAAGCGGTCGTGTATGCCCTCGGTGACGATGACGCGGGAGGAGGCGGTGCAACGTTGGCCGGTCTGGAAGAAGCCGCCATCCAGGGCGATCGCGACGGCGCGATCGAGATCCGCGTCGTCAAGAATGACCAGCGGGTTCTTGCCGCCCATTTCCAGCTGCACGCGGGCCTGCCGCTTGAGGGCCGCCTCGGCCACGCGCGCGCCGACCGTCTGTGATCCGGTGAAGGAGAGGGCGTCTATGTCCGGATGGTCGGTGATCGCGCGGCCCACATCGCCGTCGCCCAAAACCATGTTGAAGACGCCGGCGGGTGCGCCGCACTCGTGGATGATCGCGGCGAGGGCGTGAGCGGTCGCTGGTGTCGGCGTGGCGGGTTTGAGCACGACCGTGTTGCCGAAGGCGAGCGCCGGTGCGGCCTTCCAGGCGGGGATCGCGATCGGGAAATTCCAGGGCGTGATCAGGCCGACGACGCCAATCGCCTCGCGATGCGTGGTGACATCTATGTCAGGCCGGGTGGACTCCAGCGCCTGACCATGGCGCCGCAGCGCCTCGCCCGCGAAATATTTGAAGATGCGCGCCGCGCGCATGACTTCGCCGGTGCCTTCGGCGAGCGTTTTGCCTTCCTCGCGCGCGAGCAGGGCGCCGAGAGTGCCTGCGCGCGCCATGATCGTGCTGCCGACCTTGTCGAGCAGGTCGGAGCGCAACTCGGGAGAGGCGTTCGCCCAGGCGGGGAAGGCCGAGCGCGCGGCCCGGACGGCTTCGTCGACCAGGTTCGCGTCACCCTTGGGGTAACGCGCCACGATTTCCGCTGTGTCGGAAGGATTGATGCTGACGCCGTCCAGCGCGCCGGAAACGGCCTCGCCGTTGATGAAATGGGTGAGTGTCTCCGTCATGCCGAGGCGGACTCCGACAGCAGGCCACGCGCGGCCAGATTGCGCATCAGCGCGCGGATGCCGAAGGTCCAGGGCGGCGCGGCGTCGCAATGCACGACGCGGTTGGTGAGCGTGCCGAGCTTCGGCGTGGATACGCGCACAATATCTCCAATCTTGTGGGTAAAGCCCTGACCGGGGGTGTCGCGGTCCTCGACCGGGGCGAACATCGTGCCGAGGAACAGCGCGAAACCGTCCGGGAATTGATGATCGCGGCCGATCGCCTGGGCAATCAGGTCGAGCGGATCGCGGCTGATCAGGCTCATGTTGGAGGAGCCGGTCAGCCGATAGCCCTCCGGCCCGTCGATGGTCAGCGAGATTTCCGCGCTGCGCACATCGTCGAGCGTGAAGCGATCGTCGAACAGGCGGATGAAGGGGCCGATGGCGCAAGAGGCGTTATTGTCCTTCGCCTTGCCGAGCAGCAGGGCGCTGCGCCCCTCGATATCACGCAGATTGACGTCGTTGCCGAGTGTCGCGCCATGCGCCCGGCCCTTGGAATCGACGATCATCACGATCTCGGGTTCTGGATTGTTCCAGGCGGAGTCGGCGCGCACGCCCACGTCCGCGCCGGTGCCGACAGAAGACAGGACGGGCGATTTCGTGAAGATTTCCGCGTCGGGGCCGATCGCGACTTCGAGATATTGCGACCACAGGCCATCGGCGATGAGGACGGCCTTGAGCTTCGCCGCTTCCGCCGATCCCGGCTTCACCGCGCGGAGATCGGCACCGATCCGCGTCTGGATCTGGGCGCGAATGGCGTTCGCCTGCGCCGCGTTGCCGCGCGCGCGCTCCTCGATCACCCGCTCCAGGGCCGAGACCGCGAATGTCACACCCGAGGCCTTGATGCACTGCAGGTCGATGGGGGAAAGCAAGGTCGCCCCGTCGATCGCGCCGAGCGACTTGCCGGGGTGCAGCGGAGCGCCGGGCTCAATCGTTTCGAGCAGGTCCGAGACGGTCGGCGCCATGCTGGAGAGATCCAGCAATTGTCCGTCGCGGACCAGCACGGGCGTTGGTCCGTTGTCGGTCAATATCCGGCCGATAAGGGTCGCAGCATCGCCGTCAATTGGAAGCAAATCGTCTGCCATGCCCTCTCCGCTGTCCGCGTTCGCATTTATGTATGCATACAACAAAACTTGTATGCAATAGCCTTTTGCGGGCAACCAGAGGATTATACAGGGTTATCGGGCTGCGGTCTGGCAGAAGCACGGCAGACACCGTGCGGACGCGTGAATTTCGCCGAAGCGAAAGCGGGATTTCAGCCCGGTCGTCGATTTGACGTTCAAAGCATCGGTTGGCGGCGCGGCGGACTACCGCGTCACATCGGCATAAATCTGCGACCGCTGCTTGGCGCGATTCTCCGCTTCTTTTTTCTTCATCGCTTCGATGCCGTTGCCGAAATGGGCTTCCATGAGCTGCTTGATGAGCGTTTCGTTGCGCGCAATGATCGCAGCGTAAATCTGCCGATGCTCTTCATAGGCCTCGGCCCAGCGGGCATGGTCCAGCGTGGTGACGTGCCGGGCGCGCTCGGCGCGGGGGAGCAGGAGGCGCCAGGCCAGCATAAGCGAGGGGCTGCCGGCCGACGCGATGATGTGCTCGTGGATCAGCCTGTTGGCTTCCAGGTAGGAGAGGCGGTCGCGCTTCTCGAAATGGAAGGTGAGATCGTCCTGCAACTCACCCAGAATGTCGATCTGTTCCGCGGTCATGCGGCGGCAGGCAAGCTGGCCCGCCAGTCCTTCCAGCGCGCCGAGCACAGTGAAGACGTCCGCTGCCTCGGACTTGTCAGGCACGGAGACGATCACGCTGCGATTGGGCAGGAGGTCGACAAGGCCCTCGGCCGCCAGCGTTTGGAAGGCCTCACGGATTGGCGTGCGCGACATGCCGAGCTCTTCGCTCAGCGCGATTTCGCGCAGCCGCTCGCCGGGCGGAAGTTCGCCCGAGAGTATCTTGCGGCGCAGCGTCTTGACGGCATCGAGCCGCCTTTGGCCTTTTCTCGGCTCTTCCGTGGCGGCTTCCGGCGCCGGCTTCTTGGCCGGATCTGTCTTGCGGGGCCGGGTTGCCATCCAAAAATCTCCAGGCAGGGTCAGTCGGGTCAAAGAGCGATTTTATAAATCATGCATACACGAAGCGCAATTCATCCGCTGCCCTTCTCAATTTAGTATGCAAGATTGATAAAATGCATACTATGTGTGCAGGCCCGATGCCAGAGGGTGTCGAGCGAGTCAGGATAATGCAGAGCTAAGGAGAGGATATGAAGGCTTTAATTTCGGCGGGGGCGCTCGCGCTCGGACTTTGCATCACGACCGGGGCCGCCGCTCAAACGGCGGGCGCGGCGAAAGGGCAAGGCGCCGCGAGCGCGACATCCGCACCAAAGCGGATCAATCGCGCGATCGAACTGCATCGACTTGAGCCTGCATTCGCAATCGCCGCAAGCAAAATGGAAGATGCCCCGCGAGTGATCGCCGCCATCGGCGAAGGCTCGCATTTCGGAAAGATCTGCATGGAATTTGGGAGAGCTCAATGACCGCCCCGGATAGCACGATACTCTGCGAGCGGCGGGGCCGCACAGCATGGATCCGGCTGAACAGGCCCAAAACGCTGAATGCATTGACCATAGAAATGATCGACGCATTCGAAAGTCGCCTGGCCGAACTGGAGCGCGACAAGACGCTCTGTGCACTCGTCGTCACAGGGGGCGAACGTGCGTTTTCGGCGGGAGCCGACCTCAAGGAGTTACAGCGGCGAGCCGACGGAGCAGGTTATGAAAGTGGTCCGGGCACTTTTTCCGATCGCCTCAACACCTTTTTGTGCCGGCTGGAGGAGTTTCCCGTGCCCGTGATCGCGGCCGTCCGCGGCTGGGCCATGGCCGGCGGCCTGGAGATTGTGTTGGCCTGCGACCTGGTCATCGCCGGGGAAAGCGCGCGATTCGGCGACGCGCATGCAAACTACGGCCTGTTGCCCGGCGGCGGCGGCTCGGTTCGGCTGCCGCGCAAGGTCGGCCCCATGCGCGCGCGGGCGATGATGTTCAGCGGCGATTCCTACCCGGCTGCCGAGATGAAGCTCGCTGGCCTTGTTACGACCGTTGTTGCCGATGATGCGGTGGAGAGCGAGTCCTGGAAATTCGGCGACCGTCTCGCCCTGCGCAGCCCCGCCGGACTTCGCCACATGAAGTCTCTTCTTGCCTACACGGCGGAACAACCCAGAGACGCGGGACTGCGCATGGAGCAATTGCATTGGGCGCTTCATGCGGCATCCAGCGATTTGCACGAGGGCATCTCGGCCTTTCGTGAAAAGCGCGCACCACAATTTACCGGCAATTGATTCAAGGGAGCAATGCATCATGAGCCAACAGAGAACAAAAAACACCTCTTCAAAGATCGCTCCGTTTTCGATTGCCGTACCCGACACGGAACTCGAGGATTTGCGAAGGCGGC
>JAFKLU010000194.1 GCA_017304105.1 Sphingomonadales bacterium | reverse complement strand
CCAGTCGTCGAGGATCTCGCCTCGGCGCTCCGCCCACTCGGCGGGCGTCTTCGCGACGCGGCCGTCGGCGAACATCAAGGGGGGACGATACGTCCCCAGGTCGTCGGACAGTCGCGCGGGGGGCGCGAAGGCTTCGGCGATGGGGGCGGGCGGCTCCTCGGCCCGGAGGGGGGCCGTCGCGAGGAGCAGGGGGAGGGCGATCCGGGGCAGGGATTTGGTCATCGGCGCATCATGGCGCGCCGACCCGCCCCCTGTCGAGCACCCCAGGCGAAATCTCCCGCCTTGTCACGTCCCCAAAAGGTTGTGTCATTCACCACGCAGCGATAAAGGCCGGCCATGTCGAACAACGCCCCCGCCATCACCCCCCAAATCGTCGCGGATCATGGCCTCACGCCTGAGGAATATGATCGCATCGTCCAGGCCATCGGCCGCGAGCCGAACCTGACGGAATTGGGCATCTTCTCGGTGATGTGGAGCGAGCACTGCTCGTACAAGTCGAGTCGCATCCACCTCAAGAAGCTGCCCACCAAGGCGCCCTGGGTGATCTGCGGGCCCGGCGAGAATGCCGGCGTCGTCGACATTGGCGATGGTCAGGCCGCCATCTTCAAGATGGAGAGCCACAACCACCCGAGCTACATCGAGCCTTATCAGGGCGCCGCGACTGGCGTTGGCGGCATTCTGCGCGACGTGTTCACCATGGGCGCGCGTCCGGTCGCGAACATGAACGCGCTGCGCTTCGGCCGCCCGGATCATCCGAAGATGAAGCATCTCATCTCGGGCGTGGTGCGCGGCATCGGCGGCTATGGCAATTGCGTCGGCGTGCCGACGGTCGGCGGCGAGACCAATTTCCATGCCGCCTATGACGGGAACATCCTTGTCAACGCGATGACCGTGGGCGTCGCCGAGACGGACAAGATCTTCTATTCGGCCGCCTCGGGCGTCGGGAATCCGATCGTCTATGTGGGCTCCAAGACCGGGCGCGACGGCATTCATGGCGCGACCATGGCCTCGGCTGACTTCGGCGAGGATTCGGAGGAGAAGCGCCCCACCGTTCAGGTCGGCGACCCCTTCACCGAGAAGCTGCTGATCGAGGCCTGCCTTGAGCTGATGGCGTCCGACGCCATCGTTGCCATTCAGGACATGGGCGCGGCCGGCCTCACTTCCTCCTCGGTCGAGATGGCGAGCAAGGGCGGCGTCGGCATCCGGCTGGACATGGACAAGGTGCCCCAGCGCGAAGTGGGCATGACCGCTTATGAAATGATGCTCTCGGAGAGCCAGGAGCGGATGCTCATGGTGCTCAAGCCCGGCCGCGAGGCCTTCGCCGAGGCGATCTTCCACAAGTGGGAGCTGGACTTCGCGGTGATCGGTGAAGTGACCGACACCGGCCGCATGGTCCTCGTCCATCATGGCGAGACGGTCTGCGATATTCCGCTTGGTCCGCTCGCGGACGATGCGCCGATGTATGATCGCCCGCATGTCCCCACCACGCCGCCCGCGCCGCTGGCGCAGGTGCCGGAGGTGGTGAACATCTCGTCCGAACTGCTGAGCCTCATCGGCTCGCCCGATCTCGCCAGCCGCCGCTGGATCTGGGAGCAGTATGACCACATGGTCGGCGCCGACACCGTGCAGCGCCCGGGTGGCGACGCGGCCGTCGTGCGCGTCCACGGCACGACGAAGGGCCTCGCGATCAGCACGGACTGCACGCCGCGCTATTGCTTCGCCGATCCGGTCGAGGGCGGCAAGCAGGCCATTGCGGAGTGCTGGCGCAACATCACGGCGGTCGGCGCGACTCCGCTCGCCACGACGGACTGCATGAACTTCGCCAACCCGCAGCGGCCGGAGATCATGGGCCAGTTCGTGGGCTGCATCGAGGGCATGGCCGAGGCCTGCACCAAGCTCGATTTCCCGATCGTGTCGGGCAACGTCTCGCTCTACAACGAGTCGAAGGCGACCGGCGGCGGCTCCGCCATTCTGCCCACGCCGGCCATCGGCGGCATCGGCATCATGCCGGACATTGACCGCATGTGCACCATCGCCTTCAAGGAAGTGGGCGACATCATCCTGCTGGTCGGCGAGCGCTCGGGCGATCTCGGCCAGTCGCTCTGGCTGCGCGAAATCCACGGGCTGGAGGGCGCCAAGGCCGGTCCGCCGCCGCGCGTTGATCTCCAAACGGAGCGCAAGACGGGCGATTTCGTGCGGGAGGCAATCCGTTGCGGCGCCATCACCGCCTGCCACGACGTGTCGGACGGCGGCGTTGCGGTCGCTGTCACCGAGATGGCACTGGCCAGCGGCATCGGCGCGATGCTCGACCAGCCGCTCGCCGGCACCATTGCACAGAGCTATTTCGCCGAGGATCAGGGGCTCTATGTGGTCACGGTGCGCGACGCCGCGCTGGTGGAATTTCTCAGCCACGCAGAGGCTCGCGGCGTCACCGTCTCGCGCCTTGGCCGCACCATCGCCAATCGCGTGATCTTCGAGCTGCCCGAGAGCGATCACGCCATCCCGCTCGACACGCTGCGGGCCGTGCATGAGAGCTTCTTCCCCAAGCTCATGGACTCAGAACTCTGAGCGTGGCGGCGGCCGGTTGATCCGGCACGCCGCACTGAACATCATTGGGATCGACGGGGATGGGCCATGGCGCTCATCCGCCGTTTCGTGAAGGCCCGGTCGCGTCTCAATCGCGCCGGTAGATGAACTCCGCATCCCGATGGTCCCCCACCATGAAGTAATAGTCCCCCACCTTGCAGAATCCCGCCGCCGCATAAATGGCCTGCGCGCGCTCGTTGCCCGACCAGACTCCGACCCAGAGCGAGCCGGGATAATGCTCGGCGAGCCAGCCGAGAGACGTGGCGAGCAGCGCCCGTCCCAATCCCAGCCCCTGCGCCCCGGTGCGGACATAGATCTGGTATAGCTCGCCCGAGCAATCGGTGACTTCGGGATGCGGCAGCTTGCAGGGGCCTGCATGGGCATAAGCGAGGAGCACGCCGTCCGGCCCCTCGCAGACCCAGGTCGCGTGGCGCACATCGGCGATTTCGGCGGCAATCGTCGCCTCGCCATAGCTTTCCGCCTCGAACCGGGCGAGGTCTGCAGGCGGATAGGGAATGCCGAAGCCGTCGAGAAAGGTTTCGCGGAAGCAGACGAGCTTGAGCGCGGCGAGCGCGGGCACGTCTGCGGGTGTGGCGGGGCGGAGGGCGATGCGCTCTGCGGCGTCAGACATGGGTGATGCGGCCATAGAGCACATGATAGCAGGTCGCGCCGCCCGCGCCATCGAAGGCGTCGATGACCCGGCGCAGCGCGGCTGGCCCGAGCGGCCGATAGCCCGGCCGGGGCACATGCGCCCCGATCGCGCGGAAATGGCGGATCAGCGCCTGCCCCCCTGGCTCCGGCAGCGGGTGATGCTCGTCGCACGCGAAGGCGTCGCCAAAGGGCGCGAGCATCGCCTGCAGCTGCGCGAGCGTCGGATAATCGGGCAGGCCGGCCGCGATGCCAACCCGCTCGTGCGCCGCCCGCCAGCTCGCGAAGCTCTCTGCGCCCATCGTCGCGAAATAGAGGCTGCCGCCCGGCCGCAGCAGCCCGTGCAGCCGGGCCAGCGCGAGCGGCAGATCCTCGAACCACTGGAAGGCGAGGCTGGAAAGAATGAGATCGAACCACGGCCCCTCGAAGGGCGGCGCCTCGCCGTCCATCGCCATCAGCCGCGCGTCAAGGCCGGTGCGGGCCGTCGCATCCACCATCTCGGGCGCAAGGTCGGTCGCGGTCAGCTCCGCCTGCGGCCAGAGCGCCGTGATCTCGCGGGTGAGCAGCCCCGTGCCGCAGCCAATCTCCAGCAGCCGCGCGCCCGGGCCTATCCGCTCACGCGCCGCCATCCGCGCAAGATGCTTCGCCACGATGCGCTGGATCGCCGCGCCCGACTCATAGCGGTCGGCGGCTGCGGCGAAGGCCGCGCCGATCAGAGCCTTGCGCGCTGTAGCCATGGCGCGGCGCATGCCATGCAGAGGGGTGGACGTCACGTCAAAAGGCGATAGGAAGCGCCATGGCTGATGAAAGCTTCCGCATAGACGGGCTCGATTTCCTGCGCGGCTGCGCGGTGATGGGTATCCTGCTCGCGAATATCGTGCTGTTCGCGCTGCCCTCGCCGGCGCTGTTCAATCCCTTCACCGTCGGCACGGAAGGGCCGGCGGATCTTGCCGCCTGGACCTTCAATTTCCTGCTGGTGGACGGCAAGATGCGCGCGCTGTTCGCGCTCCTGTTCGGGGCCGGAATCCTGCTGGTGATGGAATCGGCGGAGATGGACGGGCGCGATGGGGTCGCCGCGCATCGCCGCCGGATGCTGTGGCTGCTGCCGATCGGCCTTGCCCATTATGCGCTGCTCTGGTCGGGCGATATCCTGCTTCAGCTGGCCATTTGCGGCCTTGTCGCGACGCTGTTCGTGCGGCTCGATACGCTCAATCTCATCAAGCTCGCGCTTGCGCTGCTGCTCATGCAGTGGCTCATCAATCTGTCAGTGGCCTTGCCCGGTTTCTGGCTGCGCTCTGCGGCGCAGGCACCCGGCGCCGCGGCGGAAACGCTGGCGCATTGGCGCCTCTATGCCGACCAGCTCGGCATCGGCGAGAGCGCCACGATCGCGCGGGAACTGGCCCATTATCGTGGCGGCTATGGCGAGATACTGCGTGATCGACTCGTCCAGGGGCCAGGCAACATACTGGACCAGCTCTTCTATGCGCTGCCCGAGCTGCTGGCCTTCACGGCGCTGGGCATGGCGATGCTCAAGGGTGGCTTCCTTGCCGGGCAGTGGCCCGCCGGGCAATATCGCGCGACCTGGCGGCGCGCGCTGCTGGTCGGCCTGTTGCCCATGGCCGGTCTTGCCGCCTGGGTGCTGATCTCGGCGGACCCGCTCGCAGCGCAGGCGGCGAGCTTCGCCTGGTCGGTTCCGCTGCGCCTGCCGCTCGCGGTGGCACTGGCCGCAATGGCGATGGAGATCGCGGCGCGCGCTCCCGATGCGCCGCTCGTCGCAGGAGTCCGTGCGGTCGGCCGGCTGGCGCTGTCCAATTATCTGCTCACCAGCCTCTTCATGACCGCCATCTTCTACGGCTATGGCGCTTTTTCCGGTCGTGCTGGTCATGTGGGCGGTGATGCTGATTTGCTCCGTCCTGTGGCGCTCCCGGCTTGGACAAGGCCCGGCCGAGCGGCTGTGGCGGCGGCTCGCCCGGGGCAGAGCGTAGCGGTCGCGAGATCGCTGACCCGGGCAAGGCGCATTCAGCTTGTGCAGGCCTGGAAATGGCGATTTCGCGGACTTATGGGGTTCGCATCGATTGAGTGCGCTGCGCTGCGGGTCGGGGAAAAGATGAATTTCAGACCAGGCAGCGTGGACCAATGCGAACAGCAGCTGTTCGCCTTGTTCGTGCAAGGAGCGGTCTGACCGGTTGCGGGAACTTTTCCGTCATTCCTGCGAACGCGGGAATCCCGACGCAGGAATGACAGAAAAGAGCAGGCAGTGTCCGCTTTCTTTTCCGCCATACAGCCGTCCCTTAATGGACATCAGCTCCGCCAGGAATTTGTCCACGCATCAAAAGCTGCCGCGTCCGCAGGAGCGCGCGTTCAATTCCATCAGTACAAAGTCTCCGGCGCGGGAGGGATGGGGGGCGATGGTGGAACGTTCAGTCCGGCATCGCACTGACGATCTGTTCGCCGGCTATCAATTCGTTCTCAAGTCCGAAATTGGCTTGCGATCCAGTTGGCGCGAGCTCCCTATGAACGGCTCTGTCGTCCCGGTGATTGATGACTGGAGTTCTTGCGCTGAAAGGCTGAGCCGTGCGGATCGACCGCGGGGCGCTCAAGGTTCCACTTAATCAGTGTGTCGGCGATCCGCGGGGTGTCAGGCTCACCCGTCCCCAAACGAAAAATGCCGGCCGTAGGCCGGCCGGCATCTCTCTTTGGAAACGTGCGGTATCCGAGATACCGCCCACCCCAGATTTCTTAGCTGAACGAAACCCGCGCGCTGTACGAGCGACGACGCATCGCCGTGCCGACAGCGGCAACGCCGGCGAGCATCATCGCCCAGGTGGCGGGCTCGGGGATCGCCGGAGGAGCGGTCAGAACGCCGGTGAAGGCGCCGCCAGCCGTCGAGGTGCCGATCAGATGCAGCGTATAGGTGCCAGCGGCGAAAGCGACAGGCGGGAACAGGATCGCGGTGTCGATCGACGTGCCGAGCAGGTCGCTCGTGATCGTCAGCGCCTGCGAGCCGAAGGTCACCGACGTGAAGTCGACGTCCGCAGCGCCCAGCGAGATGATGCTGATGTCGACCGGACCGCCGCCAATCGTGTAGTCCAGCGAGATGTCGAACGCGCCGTTGAGGCCGTCAACATTGATGAACGTGGCGGCATTTGCGCTCGGCGCCATCGCCATCATCGCAACAGCCGAAGCTGCCGCGTAAAGAAGCTTCTTCATAAAATTCTCCCACAACGCCCTTGGTTGGCAGCTTCCCTATACGCACGTGCAGCAATAAATTTCAACCGGGAATCGTAAATCGCCATTAACCATCTGTCTCAAATTGGAACCAGCTGGCGGTGCAGGTGCAACATTCATCTTGCTTCCTGCGATTTTGATCGGTCGCGGGCGGAAGCAATACCCGCCACAAGCCCTGATTAGGCGGATTTTCGAGGGATCGGCGGGCGGTCCGCGGTGCCTGATATAAGGGTTTGCCGATGCGATTCGCGCTATGCGCTGGTGCTGCAGCGCGATGTCGGCACGCTGGGACTGTTCGTTGCGGCCGGGATAAACGACTCGCGGCGGCGAACTGAAACCTTTCGGTTGGCAAAGTCAGCGGGGCTGACGCGACGCAGCCGGAGTCGTTCCGGTTGCGTCGCAACATGAGTTCCGCGTTTCGAGTCGTCCCTGATCGACTGGAGGCCGGCACCGCGATGTACGTCCGGCCTCCCCGGATCCTTCACCAGATTTTGACCCGCTCCGGCTCCGGCAGCGCCAGCTTGGCATCGGCGGGGATGTCGAAGGCCGGGTACCAGGGGTCAAGATTGCGGACAATCGCGGCCCGCTGTTCGGACGGGGAGTGGGGATCGGTCAGCAGCCGCTGGCGCAGATTCGCCTCGCGGTAGCTGCGGCGCCAGATCTGGGCCCAGCCAAGGTAGAAGCGCTGGTCGCCGGTGGTTCCGTCGATCACCGGGGCTTCCTTCCCGCCCAGCGACGCCAGATAGGCTTCCCGGGCAACGGTAAGCCCCGCCAGATCCGCGATATTCTCGCCCAGCGTCAGCGCCCCCTTCACATGCTCGCCTGGCAGCGGTTCATAGGCGTCGTACTGCTTCACCAGCTTGTCGGTGAGGCCCTTGAAGTTCGCCACGTCTTGCGCCGTCCACCATTGGGCGAGACGGCCGTTCTCGTCATATTTGGCACCCTGATCGTCGAAATGATGGCTGATCTCATGGCCGATCACCGCGCCGATGCCGCCATAATTGACCGCCGGATCGGCATGGGGATCGAAGAAGGGCGGCTGCAGGATCGCGGCCGGGAAGACGATCTCCGTCATGCCGAAATTGGCATAGGCGTTGATCTCCATCGGCGTCATGAACCATTCCCAGCGGTAGATGGGCTGGCCGAGCTTGCCGACCATATAGGCATAGTCGAACTGGTTGGAGCGCAGCGCATTGCCGAACAGGTCGTCCCGCTTGATCTCAAGCCCGGTATAGTCCCGCCAGCGGTCGGGATAGCCGATCTTGGGCGTGAAATTGGCGAGCTTCTTGTGCGCGCGCGCCTTGGCCTCGGGGCTCATCCAGGGGAGCGCGTCGATACGCCGGCCCATGGCGTTTGGCGACATAGGCCTTGCCCACTTCCTCGCCGAGCGAGCCCTTGACGAAATCTACTGCGCGCTTCCAGCGCTCCTCGCGCTGAGGCGTGCCGCTCAGCGTGGTGCCGTAGAAAGCGAAATTCTCATCGGCGATGGCATCGGGCAGATAGTCGGCGAAGCTGCCCAGGCTGCGGATGAGCAACTGATCCTTGAGCACCGCGAGCGGCGTCTTCGCGATCAGCGCGGCCTCGCCCTTGATCGCGCTGGGCTGCGCGACGATCAGCGTATCGCTGTTCACGCCCGAAGCCTTGAGCATCTGCGCGAAGTCGAAGCCCGGCGCGAGCTTCGCAAGCTCCGCGACCGTCATCTTGTTGTAGGTCTTCTCCGCGTCGCGGCTCTCCACGCGGGTCCAGTGCGCCTTGGCGATGCCGGTCTCTAGCGCCATGATGGCAGCCGCGCGCTTCTCGCCATCCGGCTCGCCGGCGAGGGCGAACATCCGGGCGAGATGGGCCACATAGGCCTTGCGATTGGCCTCCATCGTCGCGCCGGGCTGGAGATAATAATCGCGGTCGGGCATGCCCAGCCCGCTCTGCGCAAGGGTGAAGATGTAGTTATCCGGCGCCTTGTCGTCCTGCCCCACAAATCCGGAGAAGGGACGGCCGACGCCGTTTCGCGCGGCCTGCGCCAAAATCGAGACATAGTCGGCGCGCGTCTTCACCGCCTTGATGGCATCCAGCCAGGGCTTGATTGGTGCGAGGCCCTTCGCTTCCACCGTCGCGGCATCGAGATAGGACGTATAGGCATTGCCGATCTTGCTCGTCGTGTCGCCCTTGGCCGCATCGAGGATTTCCTGCGTGCGCTGCTTGGAGAGGTCGTCGAGCACTGTGAACAGGCCGTAATTGGACTTGTCAGCCGGAATGGGCGTGTTCTTCTCCCAGGTGCCGTTCGCATAGCGGTAGAAATTGTCGCCCGGCGCCACGGACCGATCCATGCCGGCGGTGTCGAAGCCATAGTCACCAATGGCTGGTTTGGGGGTAGGGGCATGGGCGGGGGCTGCGGCGGCGGATTCGACCGGCGCGGGCGCTGCGGCCGGCGCTTCGCTCGCCAGGCGAGTCGAACAAGCCGACAGGCTGACGGACGCTAGGGCAAGGGCGATGAGGGAGCGATGCATGGAATTCCCTTCGGATCAATTTGGTGCGCTGCCAGAGGCAGGCGAATGCGCGGAACCTAGCAACTGGCGAAAATGAACTGAACCGTGTAATTCCGCGGACGGATCGCCGGACCGGCGTCTGTTGCGGGAAATCCACTATGCGCAAGATTGACCATATGCCTTCCCAAAAACGGGACTGGTATCGCGCTCGCAGTTGCGGCAATGCTTGTGCGTTGCAACATAATGTGCTGGATTGCTGAGAACGAATGCGCCGCCTCCCGCCCCTGACAGCTCTTGAAGCCTTCGTGCAGGTCGCGCGAACGGGATCGGTGAAGGCGGCCGCGGAGGAGCTTGCGCTCTCGGCTCCGGCGCTCAGCCGCCGCATTCAGGCGCTTGAGCGCTTCCTTGGCTACACGCTGTTCGAGCGCAAACACCAGCAGCTTGAGCTCAATCAACATGGCCATGGGCTGCTAAAGGAGATCGCCCCGGCGCTCGATGCGCTGGGCGCCGCGATCGAAAGCGCGACGAGCGGCGCGCGCACCATGCGCGTGCGCCTGGGCATGTTGCCGCTTTTCGCCAGCCAGCGGCTGTTCCCGCGCCTGGGCGAATTCCACCGGGCGCATCCAGACCTGCATCTGGATGTGGACACAAGCCCCAATGCGATCGCCCGCCTGAGCGAAGGGCTTGATGCCGCCATCGTGCTCGCCCGCGATGTCGATCCGTCGCTCTATGCGCGTGAGCTTGACCGGGACCAGGTGTTCCTCATCGCTTCGCGCGCGCTGGTCGAGGGCGAGAAGGCGATCAGGAAGCCGCAGGACCTCGCCCGCCAGACCGTGCTCATCCATCGCGACATGTCCGCCACGTTCGATGTCTGGAAGGAGGCGGTCGGTCTCCCCAACCTGACTCCGGCGTCGATCGACTATTATGACTCCGGCGCCCTCATGCTGGAGGCGGCGGCGCAGGGCCTCGGCATCG
>JAFKLU010000193.1 GCA_017304105.1 Sphingomonadales bacterium | reverse complement strand
TGCGGGTCTGCGAGGCCCACATCCTCGCTGGCGAAGCGCACAAGCCGGCGCAGGACATAAAGCGGCTCCTCGCCCGCCACCAGCATGCGCGCCATATAATAGAGGGCCGCCTGCGGGTCCGATCCGCGCAGCGCCTTATGCAGGGCCGAGATGAGATTATAATGGCCCTCCCGGTCCTTGTCGTAGACCGGCATGCGCCGATGCAACAGCTCGGCGAGCGCCGCCGGATCGAGCGGCGCGTCGATCGCGATGCCCTGCAACGTCTCGACCTGATTGAGGAGGAAGCGGCCGTCGCCGTCCGCTGAAGCGATGAGCGCGGCGCGGGCGTCTTCCGTGAGCGGCAGAGGCTTGTCCGCGAGCACTTCGGCACGGCGGATCAGCTCGCCAAGCGCCGCTTCGTCCAGACGACGCAGTATGAGCACCTGCGCGCGGGAGAGCAGGGCCGCGTTAAGCGCGAAGCTCGGATTCTCGGTCGTGGCGCCGACCAGAGTCACCGTGCCGTTCTCTACATAGGGCAGGAAACCATCCTGCTGCGCGCGATTGAAGCGGTGGATCTCGTCCACGAACAGCAAGGTGCGCTGCCCCGCGCGCGCCGCATCCCGCGCCGCGGCGAAGGCGGCCTTGAGGTCGGCGACGCCCGAGAACACGGCAGAGATGGGCGCGAACCGCATGCCCACCGCATCGGCAAGGAGGCGGGCGAGGGTGGTCTTGCCGGTGCCCGGCGGCCCCCAGAGGATCATGGAGGAAAGGCGGCCTGCGGCGACCATGCGGCCGATCGTGCCATCGGGTCCGGTCAGATGATCCTGACCGACCACTTCTTCGAGCCTGGTGGGCCGTAGACGATCGGCCAGCGGCGCGTCGCGCGCCGGCTCCTGCGGTTGGGGCGCAGCCGTCAGGCCGCCGAAAAGATCAGACATGGGCCCTATATAAGCCATTGCCGCGCGAATGCACCGGAACTTGCAGAGAGAGTGTCTACGATATATCTTAGACACATCAAGACGAATCGAAGGAGTGTTTTTGCATGATGCGATGTGGACAGAATGGCTGGCACGGTGCTGCCGGCCGGGGACGCGGACGCGGTGGGCGCGGCGGCTGGGGTGGCTTTGGCGCCGAGTTCGGCGATGCCATCAACAGCTTCGTCAACGATGCTGTGCAGGGCGCGATGCGCGGCCGGCGCATGTTCGATGGCGGCGAACTGCGGCTTGTCCTCCTGAAGCTGATCGAGGGCGGCCCGCGCCATGGCTATGATCTTATCCGCGCGATCGAGGAGCTGACCGGCGGCGCTTACGCGCCGAGCCCCGGCGTGGTCTATCCGACCCTGACGCTTCTTGCCGACATGGAGCTGATCGCCGAGCAGCAGAGCGAGGGCGCGCGCAAGCTCTACGCGATCACGCCCGCAGGCGTCGCGCATCTCGCCGAGCGGGCTGCGGAAGTAGAGGCGCTGATAGCGCGGCTGGAGGGCCTCGGCGAAATGCGCGAGCGCTCGAACCGGGGGCCGGTGCGCCGCGCGATGGGCAATCTCAAGTCCGCCCTGCACGGCAAGTTGCACGGGCAGGAGGATAATGCCGAGCTGCCGCACGAGATCGCCGCGATCCTTGACGAGGCCGTGCGCAAGATCGAGCGGTTGTGAGCGCATGACTCGCCTTCAACTGCTGCGTCGGCGGCTGGGTCTTGACCCGGTCGTCGGCGCGCAGACATTCTGTGATCAAACCGACCGAGAGGATAACATGACCAGCACTTCCACCGCCCATGTGCCGACCAGAAGCGGCAGCCGCTATCTCCAGCAGCTTTCCAAGCACTGGAGCCACAATCTGAACGTTGAGTTCACCCCCGAGCACAGCCGGATCGTCTTCCCCAGGGATTCGCGCGGCGCGACATGGTCGGCCGATGCGCTGGTGACGATGGATGCGAAGGCCGAGACGCTGGACGTGACAATCGACGCGAGCAGCCCCGAGCATCTCGAACAGCTCAAGGGCGTCGTCGCGCGCCATCTCGATCGGTTCGCATTCCGTGAGGCGCCGCTGACGTTCGTCTGGGGCTGATCGCGCTTCGCGCGCGGCTTAGCGCCGGGCGAGCGTCAGATAGGTCTCGATCATGGCGGCGTTGACCTGATCCCATTCATAGCCCTGCACGCTGTCATGGCCAGCCCGGCCGGCCGAGGCGCGCAGGGCGGGGGCCTCGATCAGCCGCTGGATCGCGTCGGCATAGGCGCGGACATCCTGCGGCGGCACAAGGAAGCCGTTGACGCCGTCCTCGACCAGATCGATCGATCCCGTCGCCCGTGCGGCCACGACGGGCACACCAGCTGCCATCGCCTCGGTCGTCACATTGCCGAACGTCTCGGTGACGGAAGGCATGAAGAAGATGTCCATACCCGCAACCGCGCGGGCGAGGTCGTCACCGCCCTGGAAGCCGGTGAACACCGCTTCGGGCACATGGCTCGCGAACCAGTCGCGCGCGGGGCCTTCGCCGATGACGAGTACGCGGTGCGGCACGCCGCGGCGCTTGAGTTCGCTGATCACGTCCGCGAACACGCCGAGGCCCTTTTCCAGCACCAGCCGCCCGAGGAACCCGACGGCAACCTCGCCGTCCGCGATACCGAGGCTGCGCCGCCAGGCCATGTCCCGCCGGCCGGGATGGAAACGCTCGTGATTGATGCCGCGCGACCAGATGCCGATCGGCGTGGTGACGCCCCATTGTTCGAGCAGCGTCTTCATGCTCGGGCTCGGCACCATCACGCGGTCCACGCGATTGTAGAAGCGCTTCTGCATCCAGACCAGCAGCGGCTCGATGAAACCGAGGCCGTAATAATGCGGGTAGGTCTCGAAGCGCGTGTGCAGCGAGGCGATGCAGGGGATGCCCTGCCGGCGCGCCCATGTGGCGGCGCGATGGCCAAGAATGTCGGGCGCGGAGACGTGCACGATATTGGGCTTCCACATGGCAAGATCGGCCCTCACGCTGGCCGAGAGCCCCTTGGCGAGGCGATATTCGCCACGTCCGCCGGGCAGGCTCCAGCTTGGCACGGAAACAAGATCGCCCGTTGGGGCGAAGGCCGGCGTGTCGGTCGTGGGCGAATAGACACGCACATGCGCACCGGCCGCCAATGCCGAGCCCATGACGCGGTTGAGCGCCTGATTGGCCCCGTCACGGACGTAATTATAGTTGCCGCTGAACAGGGCAATGCGCAGATCGCTGGCAAGCATCGACGCCCTATAGCGATGCCGATGCCGGGGGCAAAGCGGAGTTGCATGCGCGCTCGTGCACTGTGCGGGATTGGCAACAGGTGCGATAAAGGGGCCAGCGTGCGCCGGGCGTTGGCGCGCGAGTGAGAGGGGCGGCTGTGGAGCCCCCTTTTGCAACGGTTGAGGCTGGTCAATTGCCCGGCGCGGTGCCATGGGGCGGCCATGATGCTCTCGCTCTCCGTTGATGCATTGCTGATCGGCCGGCCAGCGCTGCTGGCGCCCGGCGTGCTGAGCGCGATGGGCAAGCGGCCAGTTGCCGGCCCTGTCCGGATCGGCTGGCTGGGGCTGGAGGGCGATATGGTCGCCGACCCGCTCCGTCATGGCGGGCATGACAAGGCCGTGCATCTCGTGCCGCAGGAGCATTATCCCTGGTGGCGCGGTGTGATCGGCGATCATCCCCTGCTCGATGCGCCCGGCGCGTTCGGAGAGAATATCGCGAGCCGAGGGGCGACGGAGCGGGATATCTGCCTCGGTGACCGCTTCACGCTCGGCTCCGCGTTGCTGGAAGTGAGCCACGGCCGCCAGCCCTGCGCCAAGCTCAACGCCCGCTTCAGTCGCACGGATGTCCTCGCGAAAGCGATCGAAAGCGGGCATTGCGGCCTTTATCTGCGCGTCATCCGGGAGGGCGAGGCGCAGGCGGGCGATGCCATGGAGCTGACCGAGCGTCCGCATGCGGACTGGCCGGTCGCCCGCGTCTTCGATCTGCTGATCGGCGGCGGGCACAAGGGCGATCCCATCGGCGTCGCATCGCTGGCGCGCATGCCGGTGCTCGCGGAGGCATGGCGCAGCCGCGCGGAGAAGCTGGCACGGTGAGTGAGCCGATCATGCGTTGCTGGCTGTGCGAACGGCCACTCGGACGCCGGATCGAATGGCATCACCCGCTGCCCAAGGCGAAGGGCGGGCGTGAGACGATGCCCGTGCATCCAATCTGCCACCGGGCGATCCATGCCAATTTCAGCAATGGCCAGCTCCAGAGGATGGGCGATGACCTGACGGCGTTGCGCGGTGACCCGACCATCGCGGCGTTCCTGCGCTGGGTGGCGGGCAAGTCGCCCGATTTCCACGCGCCGACGAAGCGACGGCGCGGCTAGGGCAGGGCGGCGTGACCCCGCGCGGCGTGGCTGTGCGGCCGGAGAAGTCGCGCTGCTAGAAACGCGGGCTAGAGAAGGCGGCTGTCATAGGCCCATTGCAGAAGGGCCTGCCGCTGCTTCGGCCGGCAATGCGGGTCGCCCGGCTCGCAATTTTTCGTGACCTGAGCGGCATGGCGTCGAAAGGCGCGCCAGCGGCCGATCTGTCGGCGATCCTCATCGGGCATCCGGCGGCCGGAATAATAGCGGCAATACCATTGGAACCAGCCGCGCGGATCGTCCGGATGGATCCACCCTTTCTCGATCCAGGTGCGCAGCGGCACGCTTGCCCGGACGCCGAAATAGTTGAGCGAGCAGTCCGGCCGTCCGGCGGCAAGCTTGGCATTGCGGAACCAGTCTGCCGGGAATTCATCCCGGCAGTCCGTCATGTATTTGCCGCAGAACACGCCGAGTTCGAGCATTTCGGCGGGCGTCAGCTCCGGGCGGAATTCGGGATCGAAATCCGCTCCCATCGGCGCCGAGCGCGTGTAGCGATAGCCCTGCTGCATGAGGTCGTTCACGACCACTTCGGAAGTCCGGCTCATCGCGCGAGGCTACCGATTATCGTGACGATCGCAAAGGCCTCTATGCCGCGCGCGCCACCGCGCCGCTGGCCTTGGGCCGCAGCACGATGTGCCCCACCGCCGTATTCGATGCGGGCACATGGTAGAAGCGGTGCAGCTCCTCCACGTTCGGACCCAGCGCCGCGCGCATGATGAGCCACATGATCAGCTCGATGCCTTCCGAGCCGGACTCGCGCAGATATTCCAGC
>JAFKLU010000192.1 GCA_017304105.1 Sphingomonadales bacterium | reverse complement strand
GAATGCCTGAAAGGCGTGCTCAGGCATAGTACGCGACGGCAGCGATTGTTGACTGACGCGGTTGCCCGCCGCTCGCGTGACGAGGGAAAGTCGCTCACAGCCGGACATTCGCGCGCCCCTTGAGCCCCAGCATGGCGCGGGCTTCGTCCGGCGTCGCGACTTCCAGCCCCAGCTCGTCGAGGATGCGGCGGATCTTGAGCACCTGCTCGGCATTGGAACTGGCGAGCTGTCCCCTGGAGATGAACAGGCTGTCCTCGAGCCCCACGCGGACCGATGAGCCCATGATCGCGCCCATGGTGCACACCGGCATCTGATGCCGCCCTGCGCCGAACAGCGACCAGACATAATCCTTGCCGAACAAACGATCCGCCGTCTGGCGCATATAGAAGACGCTGTCCGCATCCGCGCTCATCGCGCCCGGCACGCCGAGCACGGACTGGATGAGGAAGGGCGGCTTCAGCAGGCCGCGATCCGCGAAGCTCGCGACATTGTGCAGATGCCCGATCTCATAGCATTCCATCTCGAAGCGCGTCCCGCCGGGGCCGAGCGTCTCGATGATCTGGCGGATGTCCCGATGGGTGTTCTTCGAGATGATGTCTTCCATGCCCTCCAGAAAGGGCCGCTCCCAATCGAAACGATAGGGCTCGTAGCGGGGCGCGAGCGGATAGAGCGCCGGATTGATCGTGCCCATATTGAGCGAACAGAGTTCCGGGCTGACCGCCACGGCCGCCTTGAGCCGGTCCTCCAGGCTCATGCCCGGCCCGCCGCCGGTGCTGATGTTGATGACCGCGTCAGTCGCGGCGTGGATCTGCGGCAGGAATTGCATGAACACCTCTGCCGAGGCCGTGGGGCGACCATCGGCCGGATCGCGGGCATGCAGATGCAGGATCGCGGCGCCGGCCTTCGCCGCCGCGATCGACTGCTCGGCGATCTGGGCGGGCGTGAACGGCAGGAACGGCGACATGGTCGGCGTGTGCATGCTGCCGGTGGTCGCGCAACTGATGATGACCTTGTTCGCCATAACCTCTCCCGATGATTTTCGGTACCGGTATCATCTCTGGTTCTGCCTGCAGCTATGCGAAAGCGCATAGTGGATAGCGAAACGCTATGCCGGGAGAGTGCCCGGTTCGGTTGACTTGGGGGACGGCGGGGCGATGATGCCCGCCCTATGGCCGATCCTGTCTCTGCGCCGCGCGGCGGAACGCGCATTCCCTATCCCGATCCCGCCACGCTCTCTGCGGAGAAGCGCGAGGTGCTGGATAATTTCAGCCCGATGCTGAACATCATGCGGATATTGATGGTGGCGCCCGACCCGTTCTGGCGTGCGCAGCGCGGGCTGGGGCGCGCGGCGGTGGTGAGCACCTCGATCAGCGACCGGCATCGCGAGCTGCTCGTCCTGCGCGTCGCCTATCTCTCCGACTCCGAATATGAACTCTACCACCATCTGCCGCTCGGCCGGAACGCGGGCCTCTCGCAGGCCCAGTGCGAGGCGATGCGGACCGGCGACTATGCGGTGCTGGACGAGCAGGAGCGGGCGCTGGCGCAGTTCGTGACCGAGCTGGTGCTGAACGTGACCCCGAGCGACGAGACACTGGCGGCGATGCGCGCCCATTTCCCTGATCCCCAGATGTTCGAGATCGTGATGATCGTGGGCTATTATATGATGATCGCGCGGGTGATCGGCGTGAGCGGCATCCAGTGCGATGAAATGGCGGTGGAGCGCTGGGGGCGGTGAGGGGCACGAGGCGGCGCGGGTAATTGACCAGCTGACTGAATGTCCGCTCTGAAGAGGCGCGGCGGGCGGCGGAGTGCGGAAAGGTTTTGGAAAACTGCCTTCCCCGTCATTCCCGCGAACGCGGGAATCTAGAACCCAGCAAAGTGCCCGTGCGGCCTGGATTCCCGCGTTCGCGGGAATGACGACATTAGGTGTTTAGTCCCGACGTCTCCTCCGTCCCCACAGGAGCGCCGACAAAGGTCAGCCCGCCGGTGCATCCGGGATCGCGAATACGCCGTTACCCCGCGCCACGATCCCCTTGTCGCCCAGCAGGATGCCGTCGCAGAAGACGAAGCGCCGCGCCTTGCGGATGGCCCGGGCGCGGCTCTCGATCCACTCCCCGGCCTGCGCGGCGCGCACGAAATCGACCGTCATGCTGATCGTCGGCGAGGCGCGTCCGGCGGCTTCCCAGGCGTTGCGACCCATGGCGATGTCCATCAGCGAGGCGACGATGCCGCCATGGCAGGTGCCGAGCATGTTGCAGTTGCGCGGCGCCACCCGGAAGCCGATGCGCACCAGTTCCATCGTTTCGAGCGGCAGGCCGACGCTGCGATGGATGGCGCCGTTCGCCGCCTCGAACGGATCGGCCATGTCCCAGACTTCCCAGTCCTCCGCGCGCCAGCTTCGTTCGGTATTCGTCAAGGCAGCCTCCCATCTTCCGCGAGCCCGTTGCTAGCCGGGCCGCTCGCCGGCGCGGAATAGCTGGAGGCTATGGAGCATGCGCATTCATCATTCAGCACGCGGCAAGCGGGGGGATAGGGACATGCTGATCCCTCCACCGGAGAGCAGCATGTCCGTATCCATTGCCAGCGACACCACCGCCGGCCCCGCCACGCGTTTCCTCACGCTGACCCCGCTCAATGCCTATTTCGGTGCGCGCGCGGAGGGGCTGGACCTCTCGCGCCCGCTCACGCCTGAGCAGATCGCCGAATTGCGCGCCGCGATGGATCATCATGCCGTCATGGTCTTCCCCGGCCAGAAGCTCAGCGACGATCAGCAGGCCGCCTTCGCCGAGCAGTTCGGCACGATCGAGGCGACGCCCACGCTGGTCGATCAGGAGCGCCGCCGGCTACCCAACATGCAGATCAACGACATCTCGAACCTGGGCGCGGACGGCAAGATCCTCGCCGCGGACGACCGGCGCCGCATGTTCAACCTCGGCAATATGCTCTGGCACAGCGACAGCAGCTTCAAGCCGACGCCGGCTTATTGGTCGATGCTGCATGCGCGCGTCATCCCGCCCGAGGGGGGCGAGACCGAATATGTCGACACGCGCGTGGCCTGGGAGCATCTGCCGCCCCGCATGCAGGATCAGATCCGCGATCTCGTCACCGAGCATTCGCTGATCTTCTCGCGCCAGCAACTGGGCTTCGAGGCGTTCAGCCCGGAAGAGACGGCGCGCTGCACGCCCGTGCCGCAGCGGCTGGTGCGGCGGCATGCGGAGAGCGGCCGGCTGGCGCTCTATCTCTCCGCGCATATCGGCCGCATCCATGGCTGGCCAACGCCCGAGGCCATGGCGCTGATCCGCGACCTCACCGAGTTCGCCACGCAGCGCCCGTTCGTGTATCAGCACCGCTGGACCGTTGACGATCTCGTCATCTGGGATAATCGCTGCACCATGCACCGGGGCCTGCGCTATGATGACAAGACCTGGCCGCGCGACCTGCGCCGGGTGACGCTGGAGGATGTGGCGCCCACGCTGGAGCAGGCGGCCTGATGGCGGCGAACCCGGAGATCGCCGCCGCGCCGCAGAGCGTCACCGAGGCAATGGTCGAGGCGCTGGCGGCGCGCGGCGTCACGCACATGTTCGGCGTGCCCGGCGGCGAGTGCAATCTCGATTTCATCGCGGCGGCGGACAAGGCGGGCATGCGCTTCGTGCTCACCCGCACCGAGACATCCGCCTCGATCATGGCCTGCGTCGCGGCCGAGCTGACCGGCGCGCCCGGCGTCGCCATGACCACGCGCGGGCCGGGGCTGGCGGCGGCGGCCAACGGCATCGCCTATGCCGATCTCGACCGCGCGCCGCGGCTGCTGATCGCGGACGGCTATGAGGACGATCAGGCCTATATCAGCCATCAGCGCATCGATCAGGGCGCGATCCTGGCGCCGATGCTGCGGGCGCAATCGGACCTGCGCGAGGGCGATGCGCTCGGCGAGCTGGATCGGTTGCTGACCGCGGCGAGCGCGCAGCCGCCGGGGCCGGTCTATCTGGAAGTCGCCGGATCGCGCATCCGGCGGGCGGCAGGGCCGGCGCCCGCATCCGTGCCCGCGTCGGCGCGGGCGGGGGCCGAGCCTGCCGCGCTGGCGGAGGCCCGCGCCCTGCTCGCCAAGGCGCGGCGCCCGATCATCATCGCCGGCCTGCAGGCGCGCCGGCCAGAGGCGGCGGCGGCGCTCAATCGCTTCGTCGAGGCAACTGGCTGCCCCGCGCTCACCACCTATAAGGCCAAGGGCGTCGTTTCCGAACGCGCGCGGCTGGGGTTGGGCCTCTATGCCAATGGCGTGCCCGAGGAGCCTCTGCTGCGCGCCGCGGACCTCATCCTGCTTTACGGCTTCGATCCGGTCGAGGGGCCGCCTTCGCCCTGGCGCTATGCGGACAAGCCGACCGTGGAGCTGTCCGAACATGACCATGCGCACAGCCTGCTTCATCCCGAGGTGCTTCTGATCGCGGACATCGCCGCGACGCTCGATGGTCTGGCCGGTGCGCTGCCTGCGCCGGACTGGGCGACGGAAGAGCTTGCCGAGGCCAAGCACCGCCTATGGACCGCCGCGCTGACCCCGACTGGCGCGGGCATAGCGCCATCGCAGCTCGTCGAGGCCGCCCGCGCGGCCTTCCCGCCCGAGACACGGATCGCCATCGATGCCGGCGCGCACATGCTGCCGGTGCTGCATCTCTGGCAAAGCGGCGAGGCCAATCAGTCGCTCATCTCGCGTGGCCTCTCGACCATGGGCTTCGCGCTGCCGGCGGCAATCTCGGCGAGCCTCGTCGATCCCGACCGGCCGACACTGGCCTTCACGGGTGATGGCGGAATCATGATGTGTCTGGGCGAGCTTGGCACGGCCATTCAATATGGCGCCCGGCCCATCGTCGTGGTGTTCAATGACAGCGCACTCACCCTGATCGGCGCCAAGCAGAAGCGGCGGCAACTGGCGGCGGCGGGCGTGGGCTTCTCCGACACCGATTTCGCGACCATCGCGGCCGGCTTCGGCTGGTGGAGCCGGCGGGTGACGGACGTGGAGGAGCTGCCCGGCGCTTTTGCCGGCGCGCGCGCGGCGGGCAGGGCGGCGCTGATCGACGTGGTCATCGACCCGGCGCAATATGAGGCGCAGATCCTCGCGATCCGGGGTTGATCGATATCCAGTCTCTTCGTCTGTTTAGCGGACCGT
>JAFKLU010000191.1 GCA_017304105.1 Sphingomonadales bacterium | reverse complement strand
TTCTTGAGATGTCGCCGCCCGAGCAGTTCGGCGATCTGCACGGCATTGAGCGCCGCACCCTTGCGCAGATTGTCCGAGACGCACCAGAGCGCGAGGCCGTTGTCCACCGTCGAGTCCTCGCGCACGCGGCTGACGAAGGTCGCATAATCGCCCACGCACTCGATCGGCGTCACATATCCGCCGTCCTCGCGCTTATCGACGAGCATGATCCCCGGCGCCTCGCGCAGGATGGACTGCGCCTTCTTCGCGCTGATCTCGTTCTCGAACTCGATGTTGATCGCCTCGCTATGCCCGACGAACACCGGCACGCGCACGCAGGTGGCGGTCACCTTGATCTTGGGATCGAGGATCTTCTTGGTCTCCACCACCATCTTCCACTCTTCCTTGGTCGAGCCATCGTCCAGGAAGCTGTCGATATGGGGGATCACGTTGAAGGCGATCTGCTTGGTGAACTTGTGCGGCTCGGCCGGGTCGCCCACGAAGATGTTGCGGCTCTGCTCGAACAGCTCGTCCATGCCGACCTTGCCCGCGCCGGAGACGGACTGATAGGTCGCCACCACCACGCGCTTGATCGTCGCCGCGTCATGCAGGGGCTTGAGCGCCACCACCATCTGCGCCGTGGAGCAGTTGGGGTTCGCGATGATGTTCTTCTTCTTGTAGCCGTCAATGGCGTCCGGGTTCACCTCGGGCACGATCAGCGGCACGTCCGGGTCCATGCGGTAGAGCGAGGAATTGTCGATCACGACACAGCCCTGCGAGGCCGCCTTGGGCGCATAGATCGCGGTCGGGCCGGAGCCTGCGGCAAACAGCGCGATATCCCACCCGGTGAAGTCGAAATGCTCGATATTCTTCACCTTGAGCATCTTGCCCGTTTCGCCGAACTCGATCTCGTCCCCGGTCGATCGCGCGCTCGCGACGGCGGCCAGTTCGTCGATCGGGAATTCCCGCTCGGCGAGGATGTTGAGCATTTCGCGACCGACATTGCCGGTGGCGCCTACGACGACGACACGATATCCCACAGGGCTATCCGAGAGGTTGAAAGGGGCTGAGCGCGGGGCGATAGCGGAAATCGCCCGGCGAGGCAAAGAGGCTTTCCGCGCCCGTTCAGCCTTCTTCGCCGTCTCCCCGGCCCACGGCGGTCGTCACGGCCACGTCCATCATCACATTGCCAAGTGTCCGCATGATGTCGGGGAGCGTCTCCACCGCGATCAGCAGCGCCAGCGGCTCCACCCTCCACCGCGATCAGCAGCGCCAGCGGCTCCACCGGCACACCGATGGCAAGGCAAATCGGCGCGATCGCGGTGATGAAGCTCACCTGCCCCGGCAGGCTGACCGAGCCCATCGAGGTCAGCGTCGCCGCGACAATCGCCACGGCATATTGCGCCGGCCCCAGCGTCACGCCGAACCAGTTCGCCACATAGAGCGCCACGGCAAGGTTCATGCCCGGCCCGGTCGCTCGCATCAGCGCCACGGCCATCGGCAGCACCACGCCCGCGGTCGACTCCTTCACGCCAAGCGCTTCGGATTTCTTCAGCATCATCGGCAGGCAGGCCATGGAGCTTTGCGTGCTGATCGCCAGCGCCTGAACCGGAGCCACCTGGCGCACATAATCGCCCAGGCGCACGCGCCCGCCGAACAGCGCCACGGGGTAGCTGAGCAGGCCCATGACCAGCCCCACGCTCGCCACGAGGAGGATATAATGCAGCAGCGCGCCGAACGCCGCCGTGCCCGAGCGCGCGCCGACCACGAAGGCAAGCGCGAAGACGCCGATCGGCGCGAGCTTCAGCACCCAGTCGATGACGATGAGCAGCGCGTCGCCGATGGCGATGAACACGTTGGTCAACAGCAGGCGCGGCTCGCGCGGCAGCTTGGTCAGCGCGAAGGCAAACAGGCCGGTGAAGATGAGCAGCGGCAGGATGGCGTCGCTCGCGGCCGCCTGCCCCGGGTTGCTCGGCACGATGGCGACGAGGAAATCCGCGAAGGGCGGCACCGGAGCCGGCGGCGCGGTGACGCCGAGTGCCTCACGCAACACCCGGGCAGAATCGCCCGGCATCGGGAAGAGATCGAGCAGCAGCGGCATTGTGATCGCGCCGACAATGGCCGAGAGCGTCATGATCGCCGTGATCCAGCCAAGCGCCAGCCCCGCGATCCGCCCGGCCCGCGCAGCTTCCGCCGTCTGCGCGATGCCGACGACGAGCAGCGCCACGACCAGTGGCACGATCGTCATGCGCAGGCCGTTCAACCACAGATTGCCGACCGGGTTGGCGACATTGGCGACGGCAAGGCTGGGCTTGGGCGCATAGCTCGCCCCGAGAATGCCGAGAATGAGGCCGGCGGCCAGGGCGATGAGGATGCGAGTGGCGGTGGACATTCCGGCCCTTCTGCCCAACCATGCAGCCGAGCGAAAGCGGGAAATCGCGTGGCAGGTCATGCCGGCGCCGCCCCCGCGCGAAAAGGCGCCGAATGCGCAAGGGCCGTGCCTGAGCAACGCGCCGGCGCGCAGGCCATCAGCACGGCGGAAAGCGCGGCGTCCCCTGCCCTATGCCCGCGAACCGGGCTCCGCGTCGTGCGGAGACGATGCGCGATGCGCGCCGTACGGATGCGGTCCGCAAGGGCGCCCTTCCAGCGCCCCGACGGCGTGAAATGCGCGATTATTTCGGCGGGGCCGGCATGGCCTTGCCCGCCGCCTGCAGCGTGTGCGGCTTGGCGCTCCACGGCGCGAAGGCGAGATGGCAGCTCTCACAGGCCGTATCCAGCTCGCCGCCCGCGTTGAAGAACGCCTCCTCGTCCTTGTTCTCCGCCGCCTTGGCGGCCCGCAGCGCGATCGCGCGCACGTCCGCTACGGCCTTCGCCCAGCGCGGATCGTCGACCCGGCGGCCCGGCAGCAGCAGGACATTGGTGAGTTCGGCCAGGGTCAGCCCGGCGCTTTCCGCCTGCTCCCATTCCTCGTCATTCTTGGGGAAGAGTGAGCGCTCACCCTTCTCATCGTTGATATAGCCCTGCCATTTCCAGATGCCCTCGCCGGAGAACTGGAAAACATGCGCCATGATTTCCTTCATCGGCAGCGCGAGCGTATCGGGCGGCAGTTGGTCGGCGGGCACATCCTCCATGAAGGTGAGGTTGCCTTCCTCGGCGGCATAGTCTGCGCCGCGAATGTCGTTGGCATCCCCCTGCGACTTGCAGCCTGCCAGCGTGGCGAGCAGCAGCGCCGCCCCGATGAATCCCGATGTCCGCATATCCGCGCCCCTCTCCGACCTGCCTCTTGTCGCGCCGTTTTAGGAAGCTGAACTTGCCGCGCAAGCGGAAAGGGCGACGCGGCATCCCGCATCGCCCTTTCTGAAACCGTTTCACAAGGTTTCTGAAACGTTCGGCCTGAGCCGAAGCGATCAGGCCTCCTCGCGAACCTCGCGACGCTCGGCAATACGAGCGCGCTTGCCGGTGCGGCCACGCAGATAATAGAGCTTGGCGCGACGCACGACGCCCTTGCGGACGACGGTGATGCTCTCGACGTTCGGCGAATAGAGCGGGAACACGCGCTCGACACCCTCACCGAAGCTGATCTTGCGCACGGTGAAGTTGGAGCCCATGCCCTTGTTCGAGCGAGCGATGCAAACGCCCTCGAAGTTCTGAACGCGGGTGCGCTCGCCTTCGACGACCTTCACGCCGACGCGCACGGTGTCGCCGGGACGGAAATTCGGAATGTCCTTCGCGATAGCGGCAATCGATTCCGCTTCGATGGTCTGCAGCAGGTTCATTTGTCCTGTCTTCCTTCGTCTGTCATTGCGCGCCAGAGGCAGGTCAGTCCCGAGCGCTCCTGTAGCGCTCCCAGAGGTCCGGCCTGCGTAACCGTGTGTCAGCCTCCGCCCTTTGTTTCCGCCAGGCGGCGATCTTCGCATGATCCCCCGATCGCAACACTTCAGGGATCGTGCGCCCTTCCCATTCATTAGGTCGGGTATAATGCGGATATTCGAGGAGGCCGCTTTCAAACGACTCCTCTACCCCGCTAGAAGCCGCGCCCATTACACCGGGAAGCAGCCGAATGCAAGCGTCGAGCAGCATGAAAGCGCCGATTTCCCCGCCGGAAAGCACGATGTCGCTCATCGAGACCTGCTCGATCGTCGGCCGCCCCTCGAACAGCCGCTCGTCGAACCCCTCGAACCGCCCGCACAGGATGGTGACGCCCGGCCCCGCCGCAATCTCGCGGATGCGCGCCTGGCTGATCGGCTTGCCGCGCGGCGTCATGGCGAGGATGGGCGCGTCGCTCCGTTCCGCCGCGTAATCCACCGCCCGCGCGAGCACGTCCGCCCGCAGCACCATCCCCGCGCCGCCCCCGGCGGGCGTATCATCCACGCTGCGGTGCTTGTCCGTCGCGAAGTCGCGGATCTGGATGGGCGCGCACGACCATTTCCCCTCCGCCAGCGCGCGGCCGGCAAGGCTCACGCCCAGCGGGCCGGGAAACATCTCGGGATACAGGGTGAGGATCTGCGCGGCGAAGCTCATAGGCCGCCCCGCCTATCGACTCTCCGCCGGGAAACCAACTGCAAAGCCGCAGCCCTGCCTCATTGCGTCGGCGTGAGATGCAGCTCCTGGATGGTCGGCGTCGCCGTCGGCGCGAGCAGCACATCGCCCTTCACCCGCCCGGTCGCGCAGGTCCAGGTGAAGCTGCCGGACATTGCGCCCGTCGGCACGACCGGCGCATCGGTGGCGCAGGCGCCCGCCTGCTGCTTCACCGCCGCGAGCTTGCTGGCCCAGCCCGCCGCGTCCTGATCCATCAGGAAGTTCATGGCGAGATGGTCCTTCGCCGCCATCACATCGCCCGCCGCATAGATGCGCCCCACCGCGGCATAGCCCTGCGCCAGCAGCGGCGAGACCGGGATGGCGCGCCCGGCAATCGCCCCGGCGCGACGAAGCGCCATGGCCGCGTCCCACACGGGCGGCGTGCCGCTGTTATAGGTGCGGTTGGAGAAGGCGAAGACGCCGATCCCGCTCTCCGGCATGAGCAGCACGAAGCTGCCATAGCCCGGATAGCCGCCGCTATGCGCCACGGTGAGGCCCACCTCGCAATCCTGCGCGACCCGCATCGCAAAGCCATAAGCGAAGCCCTGCCGGCACGCAGCCGCGCCCGTGCTCCCCGGCCGCTGCACCACATTGGGCAGGCCGCTCCCCGTCGCCAGCATCCGCACCGAGCCGCGCTTCACCGGCCCGGCGTCCGCGCCGTCGCGCGGCGGCCAGGCCGAGAGCAGGAAGGACACGTAGCGCGCATAATCATTCGCGCTCACCTGCAGCCCGCCCATCGCGTTGAAGGCGCCGTCCGCCATCACCGGCTCCGGCTTCCACTGCCCGTCTTCCCAGCGATAGCCGAGCGCGCGCTTCTCGATCGGTGCCTGCGTCACCTCAAAGCCGCTCGCCGTCATGCCGAGCGGCTTCAGCAGCGTTCGTTCCACATAGGCGCTATAGGCCATGCCGGTCACATTCGCGATGATCCGGCCGAGCAGCGCATAGCCGAAGTTCGAATATTCATAGGCCATGTTGGCCGACCGGCTGAACGGCACGCCGTTCTTGAGCATCGCGGTGAAGTCTGCCTGCGGCAGCACCTGCTGGCGGTCGCCCCATGGATTATCCGTGACGAACCCGGCCTGATGCGTCAGCAGATCGCGGATGCGGATGCGCGGAGAATCCTCAGTCGGATATTTCCAGCCGCGCATTTCCGGCACATATTTCTCGGCGAAATCGTCGAGCGAGAGCTTGCCCTCGTCGCGCAGCCGCAGGATCGCCAGTGCCGTGAAGCTCTTGGTCATGGACGCGATGCGGAACAGGATGTCGGGCGTGACGGGGCGTTTTTGCTCCATGTCCTGCTCGCCCAGCCCCTTCACATGGACCAGCCGCCCATCCGCCACGATGCCATCGACCATCCCCGGCTAATGGCTGTCGAGCTGGAAGTCGGCAAAGATGCGGTCGATTTCCGGCAGCGCCCTGGCGATGGCCGGCGGCACGGCGCTTGCCTGTGCGGGCGCCGGCTGCGCGGTGGCGGAGCCGACCGGCGCAACAATCAGGGACAGGGCGAGAGCATGAAAGGGAAGGCGCATTGCCAGGTCGTTCCTCCTGTTCGGAAAGAACCATCATTGTCGGGCGAAGGCCGTCCTGCCAAGAGCCATCTGTATCCAAGTGGACTCAACGTCCCGATGCAGCCCGCATCCTACTCCACGAAAGCGGTGTCGATCACCGCCCGCTCCGCCTCGATCTGTGCCGCGTGGATCGGCACCATGAAGCGCTTGCCGTCCGGCTTCTCAATTTCGAGGATATCGCCAGCGCCAAAATTCTCGATCAGCACGATCGTGCCGATCGCCGTGCCCGCGTCGGTCAGGCAGGGCAGGCCGATCAGATCGACGTGATAATAGCGGCGGCAGGGCCGAGCGGGGCACGGTGAGTTGGGTGCCGAGCAGAGCCTCGGCGGCGTTGCGGTCGGTCACTTCGGCAAAACGCGCGACGGCCCCGTTCGCCCCGTCGCGGACGGTCTTCAGGGTGAGCGTGCGCCCGCCTGCTGCGAAGGTGCCGTAGCGCTTCAGGCTCTCCGGCCCCTCGCCGAACAGCTTCAGGCGCACTTCTCCCGTCACGCCATGCGCGCCGATGACGGCGGCGAGGACAACGGGGCGATCAGAACTCGGCATGGAGAATGAGCCGCGCCCCTCCCGCGGAGCTGCACGCGGGTGCAGCCCAACGGGAGGGGCGCATCAGGCTCAGCCCTCGGTCTGCTCTTCGGCAGCAGCCTCGGCCGGTGCTTCCTCGGCAGCAGGCTCAGCGGCCGGCGCCTTGGCGGCTTCCTCGGCGGCCTTGCGGGCTTCCTCAGCCTCGGCGAGCTTCGCCGCCTTGTCCTCGGCGCGCTCCTTGGCCTTCTTGCCCGGCTCTGCCTTCTGCGGGTTGTTGCGGGGCGCGCGCTCCTTCACGCCAGCGGCGTCGAGGAAGCGGGCCACGCGGTCGGTCGGCTGCGCGCCGACGCTCACCCAGTGCTTGGCGCGCTCGACATCGAGCACCACGCGCTGCGCGTCATCCTTGGCGAGCAGCGGGTTGAAACTGCCGATGCGCTCGATGAAGCGGCCGTCGCGGGGCGAACGGCTGTCGGTCACGACGATCTTGTAATAGGGGCGCTTCTTGGAGCCGCCGCGCGACAGGCGAATGCTGGTCGACATCTGTAACTTACCTTACCTTTCTTGCAATTTCAGTCTTTTAAAAATCATTTCTTGAGAAAATTCTGAAAACCCGGCGGCAGATTGGGCATGTCCGGCAAGCCGGGCAACCCCTTGAGACCGCCGAGATCGCCCTGCGCGCCGCCAGCCGCGCCGGCACCGCCGCCGAGCAGGCCGCCCAGGCCCCCGCCGCCACCCGCGAACATCTTGGCCAGTCCCTTGAGACCGCCCATCTTCTTGATCTTCTTCATGGCAGTCTCCATCTCCTTGTGCATCTTGAGGAGACGGTTGACGTCCTGCACCTGCAGGCCAGCGCCCTTGGCCACGCGGATCTTGCGCTTGGCGTTGAGCAGCTCGGGCCGCTCGCGCTCCTTGGGCGTCATGGAGCCGATCAGCGCGTCGAGATGGATCAGCGTCTTGTCGTTGACGCCGGCATTGGCCATCTGCGCCTGCGCCTTCTTGAGGCCGGGGATCATGCCCGCGAGCATGCCGAGCCCGCCCATGCGCTGCATCTGCTTGAGCTGGCTGCGCAGGTCGTTGAGGTCGAACTTGCCCGCCGCCATGCGCTTGGCGATCTTGTCGGCTTCTTCCTGCTGGATCGTCTCGGCAGCGCGCTCGACCAGGCTGACCACGTCGCCCATGCCGAGGATGCGCTGCGCCACGCGCGCGGGGTGGAAGGGCTCGATCGCGTCGAGCTTCTCGCCCGTGCCCGCAAACTTGATCGGACGGCCCGTGACCGCGCGCATCGAGAGCGCAGCGCCGCCGCGCGCATCGCCGTCCATGCGGGTCAGCACCACGCCGGTCAGCGGCACCTGCTGGGTGAAGCTGGTCGCGACGTTAACCGCGTCCTGACCGGTCAGGCTGTCGACGACGAGCAGGATCTCGGCCGGGTTCGCCACCTCAGCGACCGCCTTCATCTCGTCCATCAGCGCCTGATCGACATGGAGACGACCGGCCGTGTCGAGCATCAGGACATCAAAGCCCTGCAGCTTGGCGGACTGCATGGCGCGCTTCGCGATGTCCACCGGCATCTGGCCGGCAACGATCGGCAGCGTAGCGACGTCGATCTGCGTGCCGAGCACGGCGAGCTGCTCCTGCGCGGCCGGGCGATTGACGTCGAGCGACGCCATAAGCACCTTCTTGCGCTCGCGCTCCTTCAGGCGCTTGGCGATCTTGGCCGTGCTGGTGGTCTTACCCGATCCCTGCAGACCGACCATCATGATGACGGCGGGCGGCGTCACGTCGAGCAGCAGCTCGCTCGTCTCGGCGCCCAGCGTCTCGGTCAGCGTATCGGAGACGATCTTGACGACCATCTGCCCCGGTGTGACCGACCGCAGCACGTCGCTGCCCACCGCGCGCTCCGTCGCCTGATCGACGAATTGGCGCACCACCGGCAGCGCCACGTCCGCTTCGAGCAGTGCGATTCGCACCTCGCGCATCGCGGCGCGCACGTCCTCCTCGCTGAGCGCACCGCGCCCGCGAAGCTTGTCGAAGACATTGCCCAGCCGATCGCTCAGACTGTCGAACATGCATCACCTCAAAGCGGCACGAAACCGCGGAAAACCTTGCCTAATGGCCCAAACGACAAACACGCCGGCGGGCGAAACCTCGCCGGCCAGCGTCTATCCATGGACAGGCAAATCCAGGACTGTCAGGGCGTCCGCATGAGCGGAACACCGCCCGCGAACGAGGCGCGCCTTAGCGGAAGGCCGCGGAAATGGCAAGGCGGAGCGACAGCGGCAAGCGCCCCCACCAGCTCGTCCTGACCGATGCGCGCTGACGACGGCGGCTTACCCCACCGGCATCCAGCAATCAGCAATCAGCCTCGCAATGCCGAATTGAAGACCAGCCCCAATGACACAAGCGGCAAAAAGGCGCCCTCGGTCATCCTGTATCCATAGCGATTGCGGCTTTCGATCGCATCGGCCAGCCCGTGCGCCTTGAACTGCTGCCGAAGCCCGTAGACGATCACCTTGACCGAGCTTGTCGCGCAGCCGACCTTCTCGGCCAGATAGGCGGTGGTCAGGAACTGACCTTTATAGGCCAGAAGAACCATCATCAGCTTGAGCGAATCCGTGCGGCAACGGTCCAGCAGGCACATGAGCTCGGATGTGCGGTCACGCGGCGCGGCCTCGCCCTCCTGCGTGACGGACCGGCCATCCCCAGCCCCATCGGGCGCAGGCATCGTTTCCCGGAGCAGGTTCAGGTCCGGCAGGTCCGAGACCGCTTCGGGATCGTGGCTCGTCTCCTCCCCCGCCCCATGCGCAAGACTCGCCGCCGGGATCGCCTCGTCGCTGTCGCCTGCCGCCTGCTCCTGCGCACCCCGACCGGATCGCTGCGGTTCAGCGTCGCCCTTCCCGCAATAGGCCTTGATGCGCTGCGCCGCCTGCGCCGAGAGTCGATATCCCCCATCGCGAGACCTCAGCTCGGTTCGCAGGCCGAGAGCGGCCAGGCAGCCGCGAATCTGCGAGGCCAGATGCATGACGCTGCCGGGCGTCGTGTCGAGGCGCTGCACGATGAGGCTGCGCAGCACCAGCCTTTCCGGGGACTCCAGCAGCAGGCTCAGCAACTGGGCCGCCTTGGGCGATGGAAGGCCGAGCTTTTCCCGCAACAGCCAGAGCGGCAATCCGCGCGCCATCTCCAGCTCCTCGGCCAGCCGCCGCTGCTGCCCGCCAAGATGCGAAAGCTGCTCGGCAATGATCAGCAGTTCGTCGGATCGCTCCCCTGTCTCGATGAACATCGCCGTGTGGCGCAGCCGGTCCGCAAGGGACTCGAGCGTGGAGCCATTGCTTGAGCGGCGCCGGCCGACCGGGGCGTTGCCCGGATTTAAGCGCCGCACCATCACCACGGCGCGTACGCCGCCAGAAGCGTGGATGGATATGGATGGACAGCAGATCGCTGAGGAAACGAATGCCCGCGCATGGTTTCTCCGACTTCGGCAACCCCGCTATCCCCATGGGACCGGAGGCTTTGCGTCCCACCGTCGCCGGTGGTTTGCCCTTTTCGGCCGGAGCACATTCGCTCCCGCACAGCGCATTGTTAACTATACCGCGCGGCCGCCGTCAACACGGCAAGTGGCAGATATGTTTCGTCGTTTTCCAGCGCAGGCCATCGGCGATCGAACGCCCGGGATTGCCCTCCCCGCCCCCCGCTTGACAAAGCCCTCGCTTCCTCATCCACTGCCGCGAAAGGGCGCATTCGCCGCCCGCCAAAGGAGGGGTATCATGGGCGCCAAGAAGCGCAGTCTGCTCGTCATGGGCGCATTGGCGACGTCCGCCGCACCCGCGGCAGCTCAAAAAGCGGCAAAGCCCCTCGCCGTGGCGACACCCGAATCGCAGGGCTTCGATCCCGTCCGTCTCGCCAAGCTCGATGCCGCGCTCTCGCAGGCAGTTGCCGATCAGCAGGTCGGCGGCATGCTCACCTTGCTCGCGCGCAACGGCAAGATCATCTCGTTCAAGGCTTATGGCGATGCCGCGCCGGGGCGCCCGATGAGCCGCGACACCATCTTCCGCATCTTCTCCATGACCAAACC